>NZ_CFDJES010000152.1:0-6416 GCF_983723665.1 Cobetia sp.
TTCATCGCGCGACAGGCGCGCATAGTCCGGCTCGCGCCCGGTCGGCGCCAAGGCGTGGTGCGCGCTGACCTTGCTGTCATTGAAGGCGCGCGAGCGCAGGCTGAAATCGGCGCCGCCACTGAAGCGTTCAAGCTCGCGGTCACCCACGCAGGCACTGATCATCAGATTGGCCATGCCGGCGTGATGTTCGCGCGGCAGGTAGCGACAGTCGGAGCGCGGATAGGTGATCAGCTGATGACGCTCGTAAAGCGCCTGACAGGTGTCGAGGACCTTCTGGGCGGGCAGGCGAAAACGGCGCGCGGCATCGACCTGCAGCGCCGAGAGCGAATAGGGCAGCGGCGCGGGCTGTGACTTGTCGCTGGCCTCGACACTTTCGACATGGCCATCGCCGAGGGTGGTCAAGGTCGCGAGATGGCGGGCGAGGCGCTCGGCGGGACGGCTATCCAGCAGGCGACCCTTGTCATCGAGTGGCAGCGGGGTGCCCTTGTCCGCCAGACGTTGCAGCCAGGGTGAGCTGGGCGCATGCCACCAGGCCTTGAAGCTGCCCGCCGCCACGCCAGCCTCTATCCACAGCGGGAAGAAGGCGCGAGGCTCGAAGGCCTCGATTTCCTCGTCACGGCGCACGACCAGCCCCAGCAGCGGCGTCTGCACGCGTCCCACTGACAATACGCCATCGTGGCCGGCCTGACGCCCGGTCAATGTCCAGGCGCGGGTCAGGTTCATGCCATACAGCCAGTCGGCGCGCTGGCGCGCCAGCGCGGCTTCATAGAGCGGCTGCCAGCGCTGATTGTCGTCCAGCTTGTTGAGGGCACGGCTGACGGCGGGGCGGTTCATGTCGCTGATCAGCAGGCGTTTGACCGGCCCGCGCCAGCGCATGTGCTCCAGCACTTCCTGCACCAGCAGCTGGCCTTCGCGATCGGGGTCGCCGGCATGCACGACCTCATCGGCCAACTTGAGCTGCTCGCGGATGGTCTTGAGCTGACCGCGCGCCTGGCTGCGCGGCTTGAGCTTCCATTGCTCGGGGATGATCGGCAGGTGATCCAGCGACCAGCGCTTGAAGCGCTCGTCGTAGTCATCCGGCGGGGCCTGCTCCAGCAGGTGGCCGATGCACCAGGTGACACGGGTGTCACCGGCATCGATATAGCCGTCGCGCTTGCTTGAGCGTCCGGGCAGCGCCTCGGCAATGGCGCGGGCGAGGCTGGGCTTTTCGGCGATGATCAGGCGCATCGGGCATCCTGCGGTCAAAGGCTGTCGATATGATGATCCATACAGTATGCCGTTGGCCCGAGGCGGGGATCAATCGTCGTCGAGCGCGCGACGCGCCTGGACGAGGGCGCGATACCAGTCGCGGTTGGCGGTCTGGATCAGCGGGGGGCGATTGGAGAGATAGCTGACCGGGTGATGGTCGGCGGGCTGATAGTTGCTGAGCATGTTGAGCGTCGCTTCACGGGCGCCGAAGGTATCGCGCAGGAACTCGATGGCCAGCGGCTCCAGCTCGACGCGGTAGTGGCGCACCAGTGCGATGGCCAGTGATTCGGCGGTGCGTGACAGGTCATCGTCGATCTCGCGCACCATGGCGCTGCCCAGGGCCGCCTTGGCCGCCGCGGACTGATTGGGCTCCAGCTGGCCGAAATAGGCGGCGTTGGAGCCATTGATGGCGCGCTGCACGGCCGGGCGTGACAGGTGTATGTGGGGCTCCAGCGCGAGGGCGATCTCGACCGCCATCGCCTTGGCCTTGTCGACACCGACGCGCAGCACCGTCTCGCGCGCCTGGTAGGCGATCTCGCTGTCGACGCGCTTGATGCGGCTCTCGTTCAAGTGATCGGCCAGATGCTTGCAGACCTCCGCCTTGGCTTCATCGTCCAGCGCGATGGTCTTTTCCTGGATGCGCAGACCACGACGGCCCGGGCCGACCCGCAGGCGGGTGGCGTCATCGGACATCTGCGAGGCGATGTTTTCCCAGCGCTTGGACATCTTGAGGAAGACGGCGTGACTGCGCCCGACCTGCTCGTAGGCATTGGTCACCGTCTTGTAGAGGCGGATGGCGTTGGTGAGGATGTCGGCGCGCGAGCGCAGCGCGGCGCGGTGTTCACGATCGCCTTCATTGACCGCGATCGCCAGATGCGTCACCTGTTCGGCAAGGGCGTCCATCGCCTGGGTGGAGCGCTCCAGCAGTACCTCGGCGCGCAGGCCGGAGGCGGCATCCTCCACCAGGGTGCCGGACTGCTCGGCCAGATAGACCGTCAGCGCCTTGAGGCGTGACAGGCCGGTGGCCTGACGTATGCGATAGCGTGAGCGGGCATGCTCGAGGTTGTCCAGCGCGCGCGCCAGCTTCCAGCGGCCACGGTATTCGAAGGTCAGCAGCGGAATCTTGCGCCCGCTGATCAGCTCGAAGGCCAGAATCAACATCTCCTCCACGTCCTGCAGGGTCATCAGCAGGTCGTTGTCCTGCTCGATGGCCGCCAGCACACGCTCGATGAAGTTCTCGTCACGCGGCACGCCGCTGTGCAGGTCGGGCGCGCGCCCTTCGAAGCGCTCACGCAGCAGGCCGATGGCCTCGGGGGCCAGCTCGGCCAGCTCATTGAACTGGGGCTCGAGCCATTCGCGGTTGAGGCTGTTCATGTCGCGGATACGCGCATGCAGGCCCACGCGACGGTAGACGTCGATCTGACTGATGATGCGCGCGGCATCACGGTCATCGAGCAGCTCCAGCGCCGCCAGCTCGACCCCCTCCGGCGCCAGGTCCTGCTTGCGCAGCAGCATGGCCGCCGCTTCACGCCGGCGGGCATCGCCTTCCAGGCTCTCGACGATCAGATTGCGCGTGGCGAGGATCAGCTCCGGCACGGTGTCGATGACGCGCTCGATCTTGGCTTCGGTGCGGTCATAGCGCCGTGAGCTGGTCAGGTTGTGGGCGATATTGGCCACGATGCCCGCGACACCGGTGATGACGGTGTAGGAGATGAAGAAGATGTAGTTCTCGAAGGTCGGTTCCTTGCCGTAACCGAGCAGATAGCCGCCCCAGGCACCGATCAGCGTCACCGGGCCTGCGGTCCACAGGATCTGCATCAGGCTCACCGACCAGGGCACACGCTCCACGGCCTGGGTAATGCGGCGAATCTCGTCGCGGCCCTCACGCTCCAGACGCACCTGGGGCGCGTCATTGGCAGTGTTGGCTCGGGGACGAAAGGGGCTCGGCAACAGCAAGGCAGGCTTCCTTGATTGAACGGGGTGGGGCATCTGGCGCGACATGGGCTGCCGAGAGGTTCGTGAGCACGAGCCTCGAGCGCAGCGCGGGGCAAAGGGTGTCATCAACAGTAGCATTGGGCAGCCTTTTGGCTCCAGTGAGCAAGGGCCGCAAGCGGGTCGAGCGTGGTAGAATTTCGCCCGCCACTGACTGGCCAGCGGGTCTCGCCAGGTCGTCAGGCTCACGCTAGGACATCAAAAAGCTCTGGAGGTTGTGTGGAACGAGACTTAGAAGCAGGAAAGGGTGCAGGTGACGGGGCTGAAGTCGTGTTGCTGGACGGCGGCATGGGCCAGGAACTGGTGCGTCGTAGCGGTCGTGAGCCGACGCCGCTGTGGTCGTCTCAGGTGATGCTGGATCAGCCTGAGCTGGTGCGTGACCTGCACCTGGATTTCATTCGTGCCGGCGCGCGCGTCATCACGCTCAATACCTACACGGCCACGCCGCAGCGTCTGGGCCTGGCGGGTGTCGGCGAGTCGATCGCGGCCATTCATGCCGCCGCTGGCAAGGCCGCGCGGGATGCCATCGCCCTGAGTGGCGAGGCGGACGTGCGCGTGGCAGGCTGCCTGCCGCCGCTGGTCGCCACCTATCGCCCCGATGTCGCGCCGAGTGCTGACGAATCCCTGGCCAGCTATCGCCGGCTGGTGGAATTGCAGGCACCGCTGGTCGATGTCCTGCTGTGTGAGGCGCTGTCTTCCTGCGTCGAGGCTCGCGCCGCTGCCACCGCCGCACTCGAGAGCGGCTTGCCGGTGTGGGTCTCGCTGACGGTGAAGGATGACCTGACCGCGACCCTGCGCAGTGGTGAGCCGCTGGCCGACGCGATCAGCATGCTGCAAGCGATGGGCGTGGACGCGATCCTGATCAATTGCAGCGCGCCGGAAGCCATTCAGGGTAGTCTGGAAAATCTGCTGGCCAGCCCGCTGCCGACCGGTGCCTATGCCAACGGCTTCACCTCCATCGCGGAGCTCAATCCCGGCGGCACCGTCAAGGACCTCAAGGCACGCGAAGACCTGGGGCCGGAGCAGTACGCGGCGCATGCGCTGGGGTGGGTCAATGCCGGCATTCGTATCGTCGGCGGTTGCTGTGAGGTGGGCCCGGCGCATATCGCCTGCCTGGCCGAACAGCTCAGGTCAGCAGGTTATCGCTGCGTCAGCCGCTTGAGTGAGTGAACGATGAGGGGCGAGGCTTCCTCGTGATAGACTTCGCCCCTTGATTCGCAGGTTCTGACGGGCATCGCGCCTGAGGAAACGCCGAGGTGAACGCCGAGGCGACGACCGGGATGCGGTGTCTGCAGGGCTGTGAAACGCTTTTTTAGGGAGATGCCATGCTTGCCGAGTGGGTCGAACGGCTCTTGAGTTACGCCAGTGGGGCACTTGATGCCATCCGCGCCGATGAATCCTTTCCTGCCTTCATGCAGTGGGCGCATTCGGAGGGCGTGAACTACAGCGGTGGCGACGAAGCGCTGGCGGTAGCGCTGGCGCCGGTGCTGTGGAGCCAGACTCCGCTGGTGCGACTCGACTTCGCGCGCGAGTCGTTGGCACCACCCGGACGCAACGAGCCTTGCTGGTGTGACTCGGGTCGCAAGTACAAGCAGTGCTGCGACAAGGTGCAGCTGCCGGCGATTCCGGATCACCTGATGTGGATGCTGTCGCTGCGCGAGTTCAAGGGTGAACAGCTCAAGGCGGCGCTGGCCTCTGGTCTCGCGCCGGCGCAGGCGCTGCTCGAGGCGGGGCTGATCAGCGCCGAGAGCGGCAATCGTGGTCGGGCTCAGCAGATCATGGAGGCGCTGTTCGATACCAGCGACTGGTCGCGTCTGCCCGAGCAGGCCGAGCCTGGCTTCGAGCTGCTGCTGGATCTCTATCAGGAGCGCGGCTTCACCCGCAAGAAGGCGCTGCTGCTCGATGAGGTGCTGGAGCGTGGCCCCGCCTTCCTGCGCGGCGTCGCCCTGGAGCATCAGTGTCTGCTGCATCTGGACAGCGATGATCTGGGCTCGGCGCGCGCCGCCTTCATTCGTGCCCAGCAGACGCTGCCCGATTCGCCGACGCTGGCGTATATCGAAGCCATGCTGCTGCTGCACGAAGGCCAGCCGGAAGAGGCGCAGGATCGTGCGCGCTTCTGGTGGCGTCGTCTGTCCAAGCAGAAGGACATCGAGCCCGGTCAGCTGGAATTCCTGGCGGATCTGGCCGAAAACCCGCGTGCCACGCTCGCCGAGCAGATGGTCAATTCCGATGAGTCGCTGTCGGATTCACTGGCCGCCCTGCAGGCGCTGTTCGAGGTGATCGAGCATCCGCCGCGTCTGGCGCTGGAAACGCAGGACGATGGCAGTCTGCTGTTCCGTCAGAATGCGGAGCAGGCCGTGACACTCGGGCTCTGGGAGGCGGTCTTCCCGGCGCGTATCGAGGAAGAGGCGGCGCTGGCGCTGGATATCGATCCCTGGGATGTCCAGGACCCCAACGAGTGGCTGCAGCAGCTGTGCGCCAGCCCCGAATGGCTTGACGTTCCGGCGGTGTGTCAGGGGCTGATCCTGGCACTGGCCAGTCGCTTCGGTAGCCTGCCGTGGATGTCGGACACCTTCTTCGTGCCGCTGGCACAGCGCTTCGATCGTTGGCTCGATCAGATCGAACAGGCCGGCGGCCTGTTGCGCTGGGAAGATGGCGACAACGCCCAGTTGCTGCGCTGTGGACTGGGGCTGGTGATCGGCATGGAGCGCGGTGAGCGCGAGCGTTCGCGCCAGCTGGCGGAGCGCCTGCTCAAGCTCGACGAGGAAGACAGCCTCGGCCTGCGTGAGCTGGTGCTGGATCAGCTGCTGCGCGAAGGCCGCAACGACGAGGCCGTGACCCTCGCCGAGCATGATATCGAGCGACGTGCCGTCGATGAGGAAATGCCGCTGTTGGGCATCCTGATGGGCCAGGTGCTGGCGCTCTATCGACTGGGTCGCGACAAGGACGCCGAGCAGGCACTCGAGATCGTGCGGGAAGCCAATTCGCATCTGATCAGCCTGCTGCTGGCGGAGCATCCGCGGCCGGTGAGTCTGGCGGTGGAAGCACCGGAACCCGGCACGCGTGGTGAGGCCTGGCAGTACCGCACCTTGATGCGGGACCAGTGGAAGCGCAGCGAAGGCGCGCTTGCCTGGCTGGCCAAGCATCGCTGAGCCGGTGTCAAAGGCCGCTCATGC
>NZ_CFDJES010000153.1:0-6379 GCF_983723665.1 Cobetia sp.
CAGATCTTGCCGCCATACAGGTCCGGTAGTGACACCACCTGCACCGCAACAAAGCCGTACTCGTCCTCCACAGCTTCAGCGACATCGCGCTCCTGGGGCGCGTGCAGAGTGCCACGCAGCACCGGCGACACCTCTACCTTCACCTGGCTACGCCCTCGGCGCACCAGGATCCTGAGCTCGTCTCGGCGATTATTCTGAAGCTCGGCGCGCACGCCTGGCAGCCGAGAGTTGAAGGCCTCTGCGAGGCGCTGCAGCGCCTCGCGACAGTGTCGTAGTGCCTCGTCACGGGGCTCCAACGGCAGGTAGGCCAGGTCGATATCGACCGATAAACGGGGTAATGACTGCACGAAGAGGTTGATGGCCGTACCGCCCTTGAGGGCGAAGCACGGCTCGTCATTGAGAAACGGCAGCAGCGAGACCAGCAGCCTGACCTGTTCGTGGTAGCGAGCGTCAATCGGCATGCAGGAACGCCTCCGGCACCGTCACGTGATATTCCCTGTCCAGCTTGCCGCCCTGGCAGAGCTGCCGCTTGCCTCTGCCGAGGTCCAGTCGGTCTGGTGCCAGCCGACCGTACCAGGCATGCCCGGCGTGGCGCGCCAGCACCAGGAAGGCCCGCTTGGTTCTCACCGAACGGCACCCCTCCAGCAATGCCTGCAGCCGGCGCGGGCGCAGCGTATTGAGCCCGCCGAAGGTGTCCACCAGCTCACTGCTGAACAGCAGCGCATTCGGCGTCACGGCGATCCACTCTAGGATCGCGCGCTCGGGCGTCGATACCTGCAAGCTGAAGGCCCGGCCATCCGACGCGTAGTCCGTGAAGCTACCGGGAAGCTGCACCGGCAGGCCCTTTTCAGAATGGAGCACCATCCACCCTGCCCACCTAGCATCACTCAACCACCGGGGCAGCCGAACGGCTTCCTTGCCATACAGGTGCGTCGTGGTTTCCCCCATGGGCAGATAATGGGTAAAGCCATGCAGTGCCAGGGCCGTCTGGCCACCCGGCCACAGCGGTGGAAAGTCCGTGTCGCCGCTCGTCTGCAGGGCGAAAACAGCGCTCTCCCAGGTAAGCGGCTCCCCCGCTTGGCAGTAAGCGCCGTGCCCCACGCGTTGCAGCCAGCCACTGTTGGCCAGCTTACGCGCCTGATCAGATGTGACGCCGTGTGACGCCAGCCAGGCGGTCGTCACGACGGCGTCACGCGGGATCTTCTGTAGTAACTGGTTTATTTTCACGTAGAAAAGCGACCTTAAGTTCCGTTCCCAATACAAATAATAAACCATGTCGGTTTACCTTCAAGATCAGAATCGTCATTTAAGGCCGCTTTTAGCATATAATTTAAACCATCGAATGGGCGGTACCCGGCCCTACGTAGACACGACTGCCCGACCTCTTGAATAGGCTATCGAAGCAGCGCTTCTTGCACGTGTCGATCAGCTGCTTTTTGCAGCCCCCACTAGGGGCCGAGCTGTGCGAGACAGAATGCATCACCGGTAATCACCTTTGCCCGCTACACCGGTAAATTCAGAGACAAGAAAATGAGTGCCCTCTGATATTCGTTGCACTCAGGTCAACAAACACGCCCTTCTTTGGTCTCCCTTCGCGTTTCCGACTTGTTCTAGCGTAGTCAAGCAACTCCTAAACTAGAACCAGGACAATCAATGTTTACTGACAGTCAGATAGAGACGGCTAGATCGCTCAGGCACCACTTCCATCAGCATCCCGAGCTGAAGTTCGAGGAGACCCAGACAGCGAAGGTGGTCTCAGAGAAATTGCGCGAGCTGGGCTACAAGGTCACAGAGGGTATTGCAGAGACAGGTGTCTTGGCGGAACTGGACACTGGTCGCCCGGGGCCCGTGATCGCCTTTCGCGCGGACATGGATGCGCTGCCGATTGATGAGGCCAACACCTTTTCGCACTGCTCCACCAAGCGTGGGCTGATGCATGCCTGCGGACATGATGGCCATACCGCCACACTCCTTTTGGCGGCAGAATCCATCATGGAGCAGCGCGGTACCCTGTCAGGGCATTTGAAGCTGATCTTCCAGCCGGCGGAGGAAGGCGGTAACGGCGCGGCGCGGATGATCGAAGAAGGTGTGCTGGAGAATCCGAAAGTCTCCGCGATATTCGGCTACCACAATCGTCCGAACTTCCCGGCCGGTCAGGTATTCGTCAAGCCCGGACCGGCCATGGGGGGTAACGACACCTTCCGGGTCACAGTCGAAGGGAAAACCGGGCATGCCGCCATGCCGCACCTGGCAGTGGATGCGATCTACGTGGGTACCTCGATCATCCAGCAACTTCAGGGACTGGTCGCGCGTCACAAATCGCCGCTGGAAGCAGGCGTCATTACGATTGCCGCCTTCCATGCCGGTGATGCGGCCAACATCATCCCCGGCGAAGCCGAGATCCTGATCAATATCCGCAGTGACCGCACTTCGTCGCGTGATGCTCTGGCCGGCCAGCTTGAGCAGGTCATTTCGGGCGTGTGCAGCGCGCATGGCGCCAGCTACCGAATGGCGCATGAGCTTGAGATCCCCCCTCTCCTCAATGACGCCGAATGGTCTGACAAGGTTCTCGAGATCGCTCGTCACCATCAAGTCAGTGATGACATCAAGAAGCTGGATTACATGCCCACCATGGGCGCTGAGGACTTCGCCTTCTACCTCAGGGAAATCCCCGGGTGCTTCTTCTTCGTCGGCAACGGCGACAGTGCCTACCTGCACAACGAGCATTACGACTTCAATGACGACATCCTGCCGGTCGCGGGCGGTGTCTTCCTATCGTTGGCCAAGGACTTGCTGGCACGCGATTGAACAAGTCGGTCAGATCAACATAACAAGGACAATAACAATGCAAGCCGTTCTCGCATCCATCGAACGTACAGGGAACAAGCTCCCTCACCCCTTCATTCTGTTCACGATTCTGGCAGGGTTGATCATCGTCGCCTCGGCGGTGCTGGATCTGCTCGGTGTGTCTGCCGTCAATCCGCAAAGCGATGCCGTAGTACATGTGCGTAGCTTGGTATCACCTGAGGGTCTGGAGTTCATGTTGACCAGCGTGGTCAGCAACTTCATCAACTTCCCGCCCTTGGGGCTCATCCTGGTCGTCATGTTCGGGATTGGACTGGCTGACAAGGTCGGTCTCATGTCCACGCTCATGCAGGTCAGCGTCGCGAAAGCGCCACCGGTCCTGCTGACGTTCTGCGTCTTCATGGCAGGTATCTGCGGCAGTATCGCCTCGGATGCCAACTACCTGATCCTCATCCCGCTGGCGGCGATGGTGTACCACTCCGTGGGCCGTCACCCCATCGCCGGTGCTGCGGCAGCTTATGCAGCTGCAGGCGCCGGCTACGATGCCAGTCTGTTCGTGACCGTGGGCGACGCTCTGTTTTCCGGCATCACCACGGATGCCGCCAGACTCGTGGATCCCGAGGCGTACATTTCCCCCGTCGACAACTACTACTTCGTCGCCTGCTCGGTGTTCGTGCTAGCCATCGTCGGGACTCTCATCATCGACAAGGTAGTGGAACCGCGTCTGCAACGTGTCCTGCCCATGGGCAAGGACTTCACGGCACAGGGCGAAAAGCCTGAGCTGAAGCCTGAAGAATGGACCGGCATCAAGCGCGTCGGCCTGGCCACATTGGCCTATGTAGCACTTGTCTTGATCGCGGTTCTGCCTGAGGCTTCACCGCTACGCAATGCCGATGGCGGCTTGATCCCCTCTCCCTTCCTCAAGTCTCTCGTGCCGTTGATGTTCCTGTACTTCGTACTGATAGGGCTTGTCTACGGCGCGACTGTCGGCAAGATCACCAGCAGTCGCGATGTCCCACAGAAGATGACGGAATCCGCCAGCGAGCTGGCCCCGACGCTAGTGCTGTTCTTCGCGATCTCGCAGTTCATCGCCTACTTCAAGTGGTCCGAGCTGGGTCAGTTCATTGCCATTGAAGGCTCCGATATCCTGCAAAGCACGGGCTTTACCGGCCTCCCGCTGGTCGGTGCCTTCATCGTGATGACGGCAGTGCTCAACATCTTCATGACGAGCGGCTCCGCGCAATGGGCACTGATGGCACCGGTCTTCGTGCCCATGCTGATGATGATCGATTTCGACCCTGCCTTCGTGCAGGCGATGTTCCGTATCGGGGATTCCAGTACCAACATCATCTCGCCGATGAGCCCCTACTTCTCGGTGGCGTTGGTCTACATGCAGCGCTATCAACCGGAAATGGGCCTCGGCACCCTCGTGGCTACCATGCTGCCGCTGGCCCTCGGCTTCCTGATCGCCTGGTCGACCTTCCTGATGCTATGGCTCTCTCTGGGCTGGGCCATCGGGCCGGGGGTCTACATGATGGCAAGCTGAGTCAGTGCATCCCCATCATCACCTTCCATAGATAGTCGGCAGCCGGCGTCAGCCGCCTGCCGACTCTGCGCACCAGATTGCCTTGGGTAGCCTCTGCCAAAGGATGCTCGATTGGGATGGCAGATAGGAGACCCGCCGAGACCTCTTCATGTGCCGCGGCTGCAGTCATGAAGGCGACACCAACGCCAGCACATGCCATCCGACGCGAGATGGAATGCAGATTGCAGCGGTAGGAAGGCGTCGCGACCTGGCCTGCCGTACGGAAGATGTCATTGACCAGACGCTGCGACCCCGAGACCTCCGGCAGGAAAATCAACTTGTGACGCGCCAACTCCGCCACGGAGACGCTCTCATGATCTTCCAGGGGGTGATCCCTCGCCACGAGCGCACATAAAGGCCCGCGGGCAAAGGAATGCACGACCAGACGCGGGTCTACCACCGGTCCGTAAGTCACCGCGATATCCACCTCATCATGCAAGACCATCTCATGAGGCTCGCGCGGCACATAGATGCCGGTCCGCATATCGATCATCACATCCGGATAACGCTTTGCGACGGTACTCAGCACCGACTTGATGAAGCTATCCACGAAACCATCACCGACAGAGACAGTGACCTGCCCTGTCTGCAGATTCTTCCAGCGTGACAGCGTATCGCGAAGCTCGGAGTTGAGTTGCCGCTGCGCAAGATAACTCTCCAGTACCAGTCTCCCCGCCTCCGTTGGCAATACGTGGCGGCCATTTCTCTCGAGCAACGCCACACCAAGCTCATTCTCCAGACTCCGGATCTGACGCGTCACGACAGAAGGATTCACATCCAGATGCTCCGCTGCCGCCCGAACCCCACCACAACTGCTGACCTCTTGCAGGTAAAGCGCACGCTTGTCCAAGCTATCCATATACCACTACACCTCAGAGACTTCATCGTCACGTTTGATGACTTGCCCGGAACCAAGAGCCCCTTGGCTTGCAGACTATCTTCGGAAGATATTATCAAGCTGACAGCCGTCTCGTGTCTGAGCGCATGGCTGATCGCGTACTTTTCCGCTCATTTCACATCTTCGTGCATGGTCCTGCGCAATTACCTCCCTCTCCGAAGGCCACAATCGTCAATCAGCCGAGAAAGTGGACGCCGGCAAGCCCCCATACGCATTGCGGTATGCCTAAGCTGGTCAGTAGAGATAACAGTCCATGTGAAATACAGCTTGTGATAGCGCTAGAGGTAGCAGCGGCTGACACCGCCGCAAACAAAAATGGCCATCGTGAAGGATTCACGATGGCCATTTTTCCATCACTTTCCCCCTTGTCACTCAAACTCTTAGCCCCGCACTATCGCTGCAGTCCCTCCCCCACGGCTGACACTTATCACCTCTCCATTCTTGCAGGGCTTGCCATGTAACTCTTCGATACCGACACCAAAGCTAACACCGCCATCGACCCCGCTAGTTTCCGTGAAGCCCTCGGCCACTTTGCCTCCGGCATCACCATCATCACCACCCAAGCCGACGACGAGCCGATCGGCTTCACCTGCCAGTCGTTCTACAGCGTCTCGATGAATCCGCCGCTGGTCTCCTTCAGCGTCAAGGCAAGCTCCTTCAGCTACCCGAAGATTCGCCAGGCAGAGCGCTTCGCTGTCAATATCCTCTCCAGCGAGCAAAGCCATGTCTCTAACCAGTTCGCCATGCGTGGGGGTGGACAAATGGCAAGGCATCGACTGGCAGCTCTCTCCTCTCGGCAACCCTGTCATCAATGACAGCCTGCACTGGCTCGACTGCAAGATTCACGCTGAGCACCCCGTAGGCGATCACCTGATCGTGATCGGAGAAGTGAAGGGGCTGAATTTGGATGTTGGTGCGACCGCGCGGCCGTTATTGTATTTCAAGGGGAAGTATGGGGGCTTGGCTGGAGGGGGATAAGACTGGAGGATACTGGTCGGCTGAAACCTTTGGGATCAGACTAGGGGATTATGAGTTGGCTTTTAAAACAATAAGTTACTGACACACAAGGAAAAGCAACCGTAATCGAGCGA
>NZ_CFDJES010000154.1:0-3896 GCF_983723665.1 Cobetia sp.
ATTGGCCCCTGCAGACAGCAAAAAGCCCGCCACGTGATCCACGTGGCGGGCTTTTCTGTCAGTGGGCGCCGCTCGACATGCCGCCCCTCACGCCAACGCTTCCCACCCCGACAGCCCCAGCAGATTCACGGCAGCGTCGAGGCCGATCTGTTGCATCTCGCCCACGTTCAGCGAGTCACCCCGCAGGGCGCCCTCGATCCACAGGCCATCGACCAGCCCATTGAGCGCGATGGTCAGATGCTGCAGCCGGGTCTCGTCTTCCTGACGCCCTTCCGCCACCAGAACGTCCTCCACCAGATGACGGAACAGCTCGGTCGTTTCGCGATAGGCCTCGCGGCGAATCTCGGCCATGCGAGGGTCGCCATAGGTGAGCGGCAGAAAGTTGGCCCACAGCAACAATGTCTGCGGCGTCACGATCGGCGGTGACAGATTGGCCTCAAGAAAGGCCTTCAACCTCGCATGAGGTGCCAGCTCTCGCCCTTCTATCGTGTCGGAGGCATCGGACAGCAGGCGCTCCAGAAAGCGGCGATAGGCCGCGTAGAGCATGTTGTCCTTGCCTTCGAAATAGAAGCGGATCAACCCATTCGAGACACCGGCATATTCGGCGACACGCCGCACTGTCGTGCGCGAGATTCCCTCGCTGGCAATGCAGGTCAGGGTCGCTTCGATCAGGTCATCCTCTCGGGCATTGTTGTCTCGACGACTGGCCATGGAACGTGAATTACCCCTCGCGCAGAATCGGATTGGTCAGGCAGGTGGGGCCACCTTCGCACGCCATGCACAGGGCGTCACCTTCAAAAGTGCGCACACGTATGCCGGCGGCTTCCATCATGGCACGCGTGCCGGGGAAGCCATCGATCATCACGCAATCGTTCGGCGCCAACGGCATGACATTCAGGCTCAGGCCCAGCGACTGATGGAACTCCTCTTCCGGGGCAATCACGAAGCGGATACCGCGCGCTTTCATCAAGGTCCAGAGTGCGGCAGGGATCAACTTGGGATGTACCAGATAGGTGTCATCCGCCAGCGGCGAGATAACCGACATCAGATGCAGGCAGGCCGCCTCGCCCTCCCAGACGGGCAGGTCGAAGCCCAGCACCTCGATCCCGTGCGGATTGAGCAGCGCGTTGAGCTGACGCACGCCCTCCCGATTGGAGCGGAAGCCCATGCCGACGACAAGGGTGTTCTCATCCAGCCACAGGGTGTCGCCCCCCTCGATGGCCGCCTCACCTTCCAGGTGACCGATGACCGGAATGCCGGCCTGCTCATAGACCTGACCATGCCGGTTCGGTTCGTCCTTGCGCAGCGGCTTGCCCATCTGGAACAGCACGGCGCCAGCACGCGTCACCACCGAAGCATCGCGGGTGAACATGGCATCTGACAGCCCGTCATTGGTGTCCTCGAGCCAGACGATCTCGGCACCGCTCTCCTCCACCATCTCGACCAGGGCCTGGTACTGACTGATGGCTTTCTCGGCATTGAAGTAGTGGTTGTAATGCCAGACCGCCGGATCGGCATTGCGCAGGCTGTCGCCAGGACGACGCATCAGGACACGCGTCATTCGAGCGGCCATTGAGTGGCAACCGAACCGGGAGGAGGCGGGGGTATTCGACATGGAGGAAACCTCATTTTGATGGTCTGTCAGTCGCAATTGACTCGAATGTTATACAGATGCATAATTTTTATACAGATGCATAGTCTTATACAGGCACATGACTTTATGCAACTGCATAGTCTTATACAGGCACATGACTTTATGCAACTGCATAGTCAGTACCCGAGTGCATAACAACAAGATCAATCAGAGGACTCGCGCGTGCCTCACTCCCCTGCCACCCCGTTGACCGACAAGAATGACGATGCCGTCATCGACATTCGCGGACTCTGGAAATCCTTTGCTGGACGCGAAGTCCTCAAGGGCATCGACCTCACCGCCCAGCGTGGTGACGTGATCTCACTGATCGGCAGCAGCGGCTCGGGCAAGTCCACCCTGCTGCGCTGCATCAACCTGCTCGAGACACCCAGCGACGGGTCCTTGCGCCTGCTGGGCGAGGACGTGGCGCTGCGGCGGCGCGGCCAGCGACTCGAACCCGTCAATCGCCGACAGCTGCGTCTGCTGCGAGCTCGCCTGGCGATGGTCTTCCAGAACTTCAATCTCTGGCCTCACATGAGCCTCGAAGCGAACCTCATGGAAGCGCCGATGCAGGTGCTCGGTCAGTCCCGCGCAGAAGCTCGGGAGCATGCTCACCAGCTGCTGGAGCGCGTCGGGCTGTACTCCCACCGCCAGGCCAACCCGAGAACGCTTTCCGGCGGCCAGCAGCAACGTGGCGCCATCGCCAGAGCCCTGGCCATGTCGCCGGAGGTGCTGCTCTTCGATGAACCGACCTCGGCACTGGACCCCGAACTTGTCGGCGAGGTGCTCGAGGTGATGCGCGACCTGGCTGCCGAAGGGCGCACCATGGTCATCGTCACCCATGAGATGAAGTTCGCCGCTGACGTCGCGAACAAGGTCATCTTCCTCGACCAGGGCAACATCGAGGCCCAGGGCACCCCCGACCAGATATTCCGCTCCCCCTCTTCCGAGCGCCTCAAGCAGTTCATCGGCTCGATTACCTGAACCAGGAGAAGACCAACAATGAAAACCCTGTCCGCTATCGCATCTCTCGGGGCCATCGCCCTGTCTCTGAGCACCGTAGCCCAGGCCGACGTCGTACGTGTCGGCTTCGCCAGTGAGCCCTACCCGCCGTTCGCCACCCTGCAGTCGGATGGCAGCGTGACCGGCTGGGAAGTCGATATCGCCAATGCCGTCTGTGCCGCGGCAGAGCTTGAGTGCGAGATTGTCACCTCCTCCTGGGATGGCCTGATTCCGGCGCTGACCACGCGCAAGATCGATGCGATCGCCGCTTCACTCTCCATCACCGAGCAGCGCCGCAAGGTCATCGACTTCTCGGACAAGTACTACCAGACCAGCGCTGCCGTCATGGGTGCCAAGGGCGACGAGATCACGCCGACGCCAGAAGGACTGGCCGGCAAGACACTGGGCGTGCAGTCGGCCTCCATTCATCAGACCTATGCCAAGCGCCACTTCCCCGACACTCGAGTGCGTGAATACCAGACCCAGGATGAGGCCAACCAGGACCTGTTCGCCGGACGCATCGATGCCACCCTAGCCGACATCCTCGTGCTGGATGACTATCTCGCGAGCGACGATGGCGAACTGTGCTGTGACATGAAGGGCAATGTCGCGCACGACGAGAGCATCCTGGGGTCCGGCGTCGGATTCGGCGTGCGCAAGGGCGACAGCGAGCTGCTGGAGCGCCTGAATGCCGGTATCGCCGAGATTCGTGCCAGCGGGCGTTATGACGAGATCAGCAAGCAGTACTTCGACTTCGACATCTACGGAGATTGAAGCCGCCCTCGTCTCGACTTCGCCATACCGCATGAGGAAATTGCATGGCTGACTATCGCAACATGAGCATCGGCGAGCTGCTGTCGCTGACGCCGCCGGGCTGGGGAGGCGCTCTGCTGGATGGTCTGGTGCTATCGCTGCAGGTAGCGGCGAGCGGCTATCTGATTGGCCTGGTGATCGGCATGGCGGGCGCTGCGGGCAAGATCTCGGGTGGCCCCGTCACCCGGGATCTGCTCACCGGCTATACGACGGTGATACGCGCGGTTCCCGAGCTGGTACTGATCCTGCTGGTGTATTTCGCGGCGCCGGATGCCCTGAACCATCTGGCGAGCGCCGTCGGCCTCGGCCCCCTCGAGATCAGCCCCTTCGTCGCCGGGGTGGCCGTCATCGCTCTGGTGCAGGGCGCCTATGCCACCGAAGTCATCCGCGGTGCCATCAATGCCATCCCCAAGGGAATGCATGAGGCCGCACTGGCGCATGGCATGGC
>NZ_CFDJES010000154.1:3996-6088 GCF_983723665.1 Cobetia sp.
CGTCGCATGGACAAGGGGGCCCACCATGGCTGAGCCCAGACTTCCGCCCCATCGCCTCATCCTGATCGCGATTGTCGTCGCCATCCTGGTGGCGATCGGCACCCAGATGCACTGGGAGTGGGTCGCCCAGTACCGCGGTGAGATCGTCAAAGGCGTACTACTGACGCTCTTGTTGCTGGTCTCCACCAGTGTGGCGGGCTTCCTGCTGGCCATCCCGCTGGGGCTGGCACAGGCACGTGGGCCGCGTCCGCTGGCGTGGCTGGCGCGAGGGTTCTGCAATCTGATTCGCGGTACCCCATTGCTGCTGCAGCTGTGGATTCTCTACTACGGACTGGGGTCTCTGTTTCCGTATATTCTCGGCTTGCGTGGCAGCTGGTTATGGCCGGTGCTGGCAGATCCGTGGATCTACGCCTTCTGTGCCTTGACCCTGTCGTTCGCGGGTTATGAAGGCGAGATCATGCGCGGCGCCTTTGCCGGCGTACCGCGCGGCGAACTTGAAGCGGCTCGCTCGCTGGGCATGTCTCCCTTCAGCATTCTCCGGCGCATCTGGCTGCCCAGAGCCGTACAACGGGTATTGCCCACGCTGAATGGCGAGTTGATCATCCAGCTCAAGGCGACGCCACTGGTCGCGACCATTTCCGCCATCGATACCTATGCCGTCTTCGGGCGTATCCGCCAGGAAACCTATATCGTCTACGAGCCGCTGCTGCTGATGGCCTTGATCTATCTCGTCATCGCGGGACTGATCACCCTCGGCTTTCGCACACTCGAGAAACGCCACGCTTCATGAGGCCTGACATGCAACGTACCCTCGATATCCTCACTCGCCTCATCGCCTTCGATACCACGTCGGACCGCTCCAATCTGGCGTTGATCCACTTCGTGCGTGACCTGCTGGCCGAGCACGGTATCCAGGCGACCGTGCTGGCGAATGCCGAAGGCGACAAGGCCTCACTGCTGGCGACGATAGGGCCGCCTGTCGCCGGGGGCGTGGTGCTTTCCGGTCACACCGACACCGTGCCCGTCACGGGGCAGACCTGGTCGCAGGACCCGTACCAGGCCACGCTCAAGGAGGGGCGCCTGTACGGTCGCGGCTCGGTGGACATGAAGGGCTTCATCGGCCTTTGCCTGGCGATGGTGCCGCAGTTTCTCGCATCGCCTCTCAAGCGGCCGATCCATCTCGCCTTCTCCTATGACGAAGAAAGCACCTGCATGGGCTGCCTGCCGCTGATCGACCACATGCGCGAGACACTGCCCGAGGTCGCCGCCGTCATCATCGGCGAGCCGACGCAAGGCCGCGTGGTGTCAGCGCACAAGGGCGTGCACTCCTGGCGCACGGAGGTGACGGGCGTCCCGGCCCATTCGAGCCGGCCAGACCTTGGCGTCTCGGCCACCTTCTACGCCGCGCGCATCATCTCGGAACTCGAACGCACGGCAAACGAGCTGCGCACTAATGCCATCCGGGGAGAGCTGTTCGAGCCGCCCTATTCCACCCTGCACGTCAGCGCCATGCAGGGCGGCAATGCCCCCAATATCATCGCCAAGGACGCTCGTCTGCATTGGGAGCTGCGCAATCTGCCCAGTGATCCGCCTGACGCGGTGCGTGCACGCTTCGATGACTTCACCGCGCAACTGGCGCGCGAGATGCAGCAGCATTCAGCCGACTGCCGCATCCAGACACTGGAGGACTATGCCTCGGTGCCGGCACTCACCCCGGAACCCGACGGCAAGGCTGAGGCGCTGGCCTTCGCCCTGACGGGACAGAGTGAGCGCTGTGGCGTCGGCTTCTGCTCGGAAGCGGGCTGGTTCCAGGATCGCGGCTTCTCCACCGTCGTGTGTGGGCCGGGCTCCATCGCACAGGCCCACAAGGCAGACGAATACATCGAGATGGCGGAACTTGAGCGATACCGTGACTTCCTCGCGCGCCTCATGCAGCACCAGTGCGCGGATTGAGCGCTGAGAACAACGGTTTCGCCCTGACCTTGAGCCGTAAAAAAGCCCGCCACGTGATCCACGTGGCGGGCTTTTTTATCTATCCCTCAGGATCGAGTCAGCGTGACTCCGAGGTCTCGTGGGGCGTATCCAGCACCAG
>NZ_CFDJES010000155.1:0-4679 GCF_983723665.1 Cobetia sp.
GTGTTGCCGTGATAGGCCGCCTCGGTGACGATGATACCCTGCCGGCCCGTCCAGCCACGCGCCAGCCGCAGCGCCATGTCGTTGCTTTCACTCCCGGTACACATCATGACCAGCCGATTGAGCGTGTGCGGCAGCGTGTCCAGTAGGCGCTCGGCATAGCGATGAATGCCTTCGTGCAGATAGCGGTTGTGCACGTTAAGGGTCCCCATCTGCTCGGCGACCGCCTGGACCACGCGAGGATGGCAGTGGCCGATGGACGGCACATTGTTGTAGACATCCAGGTAACGCTTGCCTTGATCATCGAACAACCAGACCCGCTCCCCTCGTACGATGTGCAGCGGCTCCTCATAGAAGAGCATGGATGTAGGCCCTACCGTTTCCAGCCGCTTGCGTACCAGTGCGCCGATTCGCGCATCTGCCTTGTCGATGTGCGCCATGCTGAAGGCGTTCTGATCCAGAATCCCGCGTACCTTTTCCATCACGCCATCCTCACATTGTGGTGTCGTTGCAGATCATCAGGTAGGTAGCCATCGCGTACCGGATGGCCACGTTGTGTCATATAGCGCTGTGCCATCACCGCGGTATCGCGGCTGAAGTCACTGCCCAACGCCTGGCCTTCCTGGCTCTCCTGATGGGTTGCCAACCAGGCACATAGCAAGATGCGGCGAATCAGAATGAAGGTGTCGAGCATCGCCTCATCCGCTGCCGAGAATTCAGCAACCGAGCGATAGCCCTTGAGCCAGGCGTCCCGCAATTGCGGAACACAGGGGTCTGTCTCATGAAAGCTGATGGCGGCAGCGAAGTCATAGGCATACCAGCAGAAGCCACAATCATCGAAGTCGATGATCGACATGCCCTCTCCCGACACCAACAGGTTGGTCAGCCTCAG
Organism: Cobetia sp.; assembly: GCF_983723665.1. Lineage (NCBI taxonomy): Bacteria > Pseudomonadati > Pseudomonadota > Gammaproteobacteria > Oceanospirillales > Halomonadaceae > Cobetia > Cobetia sp. The sequence goes on from NZ_CFDJES010000155.1 coordinate 890, forward strand.
GTCGGCATGCACCAGGCCATAGCGATGGGGTGCCGTGCCGTATAACGCGATCTCTGACTTGATGTAGGGGATGGCCTCACTGATGGTGTGAGCCTCGTTCATCGTCATGCTGGGGGCATTACGCCAATCCCCCCATAGCCCTTGCGCAGAGATCATCGTCTCGAGATTCCAATGCTTGCGCACGAACCCTTCTGGCAACTGCCAACGACGACTGTGCGCATGCAAGGTCGCAGTGACAGCCCCGAGACGCTCGAACCATTCCGGCAAGCCGTCACCGATATCTGGCTCAGCCCCCGCTGCATGCTCAAAGGCCACCACCAGTAATGTCAGCTCGCCCACGGAAATGCTCAGCACAGGGCTCCCCGTCTTAGTCGGCAAAGGGGCTGGCGTGTTGACCTCGGTGGTCACCCGAATAGCGCGTATCCAGGCCAATTCAGACTCGATCTCTTCTCGGCAGTGATAGTCCGGCCGATGGACACGAATGATGATCTTGCGACCTGTCGCACTCTCCTCAGCGATGAAGGTCGCGTTCTCCGACAGGGTCAGGAGCGATACCTGAGCCTGTTTCGATAGGCCCCATTTCTCCAGACAGCGCGCCAACTCAATTTTTATTTGATTTGTAAGAGTGTCCGTATACATCTCACTACCTCGCTGACATCAGAAAGGCCGGGACGCTGCGAAATACTCACTGCCTCGCGATGTCACATGAAGGGCGGCCTCATTGTCGAAGCCATGCCCTCCTCGGCGATTCTTGTCCTTGTGGTCTCGGTGCCACTTCGCGGAAGAAACAGGCATGGGTATGCGAATCGATATTCCGAAACCCCGCTCCCTCTTTGAAGATGTGCGCGAAAGTTGCATGTACAGACTAACGACACAGCAAGGGAGAGCGTTATCAGCATCCGGCAAACCTTGCTTAACCACGAAAAACAATGAGTTACACGCGATATGCCACAATATGTGTCACTAGCAGGCGCAGACGATGCCACAGGGAAGAACAGGAAAGATTCACTCGCACCAGGCAAGTGCACGCGGGAGGCATGGGACGTCAATGAACAGGCCGGCAACCTGACCGATTGGTCACAGGAATATGAACAATACGGCGAGGGAAGATTCTATGGCCGTATCGATGAACTTCACCTGCCTCACATGCAGGTATTCAAGGAATACACCAGTCATGCGCTCGGGCAGCAATGTCATGTCTGGCCGGATTCGCTGTGGCTGGGCATCCCGGCAGCTCGGGTACCTTGCCGTATCAATGGCTACTCTCTGCAAACGCAGGACATCATGTGTCAGCCGGGAGACCATGACTTTGAACTGACCACGCCTGATGACTTCGCGATCTATAGTCTGGTGATACGGCGGGACTGGCTGGTGAACGTCGCGGGAGAGTCGGCACTGGCATTGCTGGAGGCAGACCCACAACAGGTGATGCGTCTGGAGGTATCATCCAAGACTCGGCAGGCCGCCACCTTCCTGATGGAATGCCTGCTCAAGCGTCAAAGTGCGGGGTTCGAGGTACAGGTCCACCAGGACATTCTATCTCTGGCAGTCAACACCATCCTGCACGAAAAGACCCCTCTCCCTGAGCGCTACCCGAGCTATCACCACCGGCGTCAAGTCGTCGCGAAGATACGTGACTACGCGAATGGCAGTGCTTCTGCCCCCATCAGCATCGACACCCTGTGTGACATCGCCCATGTCAGCCAGCGCACGCTTCACAACAGCTTCGTAAGCATTCTCGGTATCAGCCCGATGCACTTCATTCGCCTGAACCGCCTCAACCATGTACGACGTCGGCTATGTGACCCGGACAGCACCAGTACGGTGAGCCAGATTGCCAATGACTGGGGGTTCTATCACCTGGGAAAATTCGCGCAGGATTATCGTCATCTGTTTGGCGAGCGGCCGTCGGTGACGCTGTCACGTTATCGCGCCAACCCCATGTTGGAAGCGTGAAGGGGTTCAAGTGCACTGGGCACTTCAGAGATCTTCTCGGTAACCGATGATCTTCCATTCTCGTCGGGATGTCAGACCGATTATCAGTGACGAATCGAACAAGTGATATTTACCTCCCATCGACCATCTGCTAAATTTTGAGCATCGGGGCAAAATCCCCGATCGGGTTTGGCGACTCGAATAGCAAAAGGCGCACAAGCGCCCAGACCATGGTTGGCGCTTTTTTTGTGCCTGCCATGCGTTATGGCGGTCGTGCGTGGGAGACCTCCGGGTCTGCCGGTTTCCTTTTGCGCCGGTTCGCCAACCCGCGTACGGCCGCCCCCATCACTGTTTGGCGACAGCGGGAGCGGCTCCAATAGCAAAAGGAGCTTCAACCATGGTCATTCAGACTACGGCATCTCCGCGTAGCCCCGATCTGCCCACTCCCTATGGCGGCTACCCCGATCCCCCTTCCCAAGACTGTCATGCACGTATCGCTGGCGACTGCAGCGAGGTGCTGTCATGACCTCGAATTCTTCTCACACCATCCCAACAGCCTCATCTACTCCTCATATGCCCTCTGTTACGGGCAAGGCAATAGCCGAGTCTTCCAAAATGCCTGAGACTTCGGCGTCACACGACTCGTCACCTACCACCACCTCAGAGAATCAGCATCGCTCTCCTCCCCCTCACACCTCGAACTCTTCAACTTTCCAAGATTCCTCGACTGCGGCAGCTTATCGGCGGGGACAGCTGATCAAACAGCACTTCCAGCAGTGGTTGAAATCACTGAAGGATAAGCCGACCCATTTCACCAAAGTCAGCTGCCGTAACGAGCTGATGAAACATCCAGAGTTGGCAGGCTATAAGCCCATTATTGTCCTGCAGCGTGTCGGTGACCTGATAGATCGCTTGGTGATTGATGGTCACGCTGTCCAGTCCGATACCATCGGTAAACGTCGCCGCGTCTATCAACTCATCGATAGCACTTCGGAGCGCTCACCGGACATCCCACTGTCGAGCAATCGACAGGATCTTGCTACGTCGAAAACCGACAGCACATCGCATCTACCGCTCGATAAAGCACTGCAGGAACAACGTCGAGCCTTGAAAAAATCTATGCGGGCCGCGAAGGCGGAAGCCGAGCACCTCTATCAATTGGCAAAGGACTATCCAGAGGCGAAACCCGACATTGCTCCACTCCAGGAGGATGCGATTCAGCGCGCCTGCGAACTCCAGGGACAACTGGCCGCCGTGCTGGCGCTCTGTGCAAAACGCCATGCTGGAGGTGCCTCATGACGCCGCGTCAGATCAATCGATTACTGCCCTCTCTGACAAGCCCGACACTCAGAGCTTGGCAAGCGCGTTGTATTGAGACAGCGCTTCAACGCCTTTCGGATCAGCAGCCCCATTTCCTGTGCCAGGCCACCCCGGGTGCGGGCAAGATGCTGATGGCGGCCGTCCTGACTGAGGAGCTGATTCTCAACGGGAGCATTGATCACGTCATCTATCTGGGCCCCACCTCCGCCGTGGTGGAGCGTGCGCGTGAAACGTTTTCGCAAATTCTGGGGCGCCCCATGCAGGGCAGACTGGGAGATGTCGGTATCGCGCTGACCTATCAAGCGCTCAGCTTCCGCCTGGAGGAACTCAAGCAACTCTGTCGCCAAGGACGTGTCCTGCTGGTCTGGGACGAAAGCCACCATGCCGCCGGCGCGACAGCATGCGCCGCAAAAAGCACCTACACCAGCTCGGCAGCCGCCGGCGCCAATCAGTGGGGGTTGGCGCTCTTGGCATTGGAGCGCGATGTTCGCTTTACGCTCGCCTTGTCAGGCACTCCTTGGCGCACTGATGGCAG
>NZ_CFDJES010000155.1:4779-6002 GCF_983723665.1 Cobetia sp.
TGGACGTCAGCTGCCAACGCTTGCGACAGCTTCAGGAGAAAGACCCGACCGCCGCAGGATTGGTGGTGGCATCCAACATTTCTCATGCGGAAGACATCGCTGATTGTCTGAAACAGATGGGACAGACGGTGTGCCTGGTAACCAGCCAGACGGAAGGGGCGCACGCACGACTTGAGGCCTTTCGCTACGGCCATACCTCGTGGATTATCTCCGTCAACATGGTCAGTGAAGGGATCGACATTCCCCGCTTGCAGGTCTGTTGCTACCTCAGCCACGTCAGGACCGAACAGTATTTTCGTCAGGTGCTAGGCCGAATCATACGGCGTCGACATGCACAGGATGATGCGTGCTATTTCTATGCGCTCAACGAAAGCACGTTACGACACTACGCCTACCGACTGTTTGACGACTTGCCCGACGAGCATGCTGCGATCCAACTGGATCCCTTCTCCTCCCCGACAGACTCCGCCCCAATCGTCTATCCAGCCACTGATTCGATAGCCTCCAACGACCCTGGCACGAGTGGAAAACTCCCGTCGATTGACATGCGTGGCGCGCCAAATGCTCAGGCCCCCATGAGTGAGTGTGTGAGCTTCTCAGAGGGAGTACGAGAGATCACTCTTGATCTGGCAAATGATGTGGCGTTCTCCAACGCCTTCTTGGCGCGCCTGGTATCGATCTGATTACAGGAGGCGGCTCGGCAGCCACGCCCGCCCAACCACCAGATGATTTCACTTTTTTATAGCCTAATCCTAAGCATAACATCCACAAATCGCACATTTACCAGTGGAATTACTCAAATAATCCTGCATATGCGTGACTCTCAACTCTCCATGCCTTCTAGGGCATGCATTTCGGGTTGGCTGATTTACGAAGGGTGATAGCGTGAAATTCGATGGCCACCTCACAGCGCATATCGGCCCCCACTCCAACTTTTCGACATCGATGGAGATCCCTCATGGTGTCCAGACCACCGACAGGCATCCACCCGCCTCAAAGACGAAGACCTCAGGCAATGCAAGTGATCCCCTATCAGGGAAACCAGGACTCTCTGCCGGGACTTTGCCTGACGGTCTCGGCACGAAAGCTGATCATGGCAAGCCTTGCACCGAGTACCATCCGAGCCTTCCAAAGCGACATACGGATGTTTCTCAGACGTGGCGGCACCCTCCCCAGCACCGACACGGAGATAGCCAACTATCTCACCCGGTGTTTCGAGGACG
>NZ_CFDJES010000156.1:0-5926 GCF_983723665.1 Cobetia sp.
TCGAAGGGCTGGGTGCTGGCGAGGGCATTGACGCGCCATTCGCCGAGGTCCTGGCTGCCCGACTGCCAGCGCGCCAGCATGCTGGCGAGCTGCTGACGCCGGATCGGCTTGGACAGGAAGTCGTTCATGCCCGCCGAGAGGCAGCGCGCACGCTCCCCCGCCGCCACATTGGCCGTCATCGCGACGATAAGGCTCGGCGCACGCCTGTCACTGTGCTCCATGGCGCGCCAACGCCGCGCCACCGCAAAGCCATCCAGTCCCGGCATGCGCAGGTCGAGCAGCACCAGCACCGTATCGCGCTGGCGCGCATACCACGCCAGCGCCGCCTCGCCACTGTCGACCGTCGTCACCGTGTAGCCCAGGCCACTGAGCATGGAGTGGGCCACTTCGCGATTGATGTGATTGTCATCGACCACCAGGACATGCTCGCCACGGCTGAGCGGCAGAGGCGCGGAGGTGAAGGCCGGTCGCTTGAGCGCCGCGGCGCGTGGCAGCGGCAGCTCGAACCAGAAGCAGGCGCCCTTGCCCGGGCGTTGCTTGAGGCCCAATCGCCCGCCCATCAGCTCGACCAGCCGCCGCGAGATCGAAAGCCCGAGTCCGGTACCGCCGAAGCGACGCGCAGTGGAGGCATCGCCCTGGGTAAAGGGCTCGAACAGCTGGGCGGCCTGTTCTTCACTGACCCCGATGCCGGTGTCATCGACCTCGAAGCGCACGCGCCCCGCCGGCAATGCCTCGACCAGCAGACAGACACGCCCCTGCTCGGTGAACTTGAAGGCATTGGAGAGCAGATTGAGCAGCACCTGACGCAGACGCACCGAATCGCCCATGACCTGCTCGGGCAGCTGGGGGGAGCGGCGGTCATCAAAGACGATGCGCGTGCTGTCCATCTGCGGCAGCAGCAGGTCGATCACGCCATCGATGGCCGTGTGCAGTTCGAAGGGGCGTCGTTCGACGCTGAGCTTGCCGGCCTCGATCTTGGAGAAGTCGAGGACATCATCCACCAGCCCCATCAGCACTTCGCCGCTGTCGCGCAGGCTGCTGGCATAGCGGTGCGCACTGCTCTGCAGCGGTTCGGCCAGCAACAGCTCGCTCATGCCGATCACGCCATTGAGCGGGGTGCGAATCTCGTGGCTCATGGTGGCCAGAAACTCGGACTTGGCGCGACTGGCCTGTTCGGCCCGCGCCGCCTCGTGCTTGAGAGCCGACGACATCGCCAGCATCTGCAGGCGGGCCTGTTCACGCCCGCGGGCCTGCAGCCAGACCTGACGGCAGACCATCAAGGTGGCCAGCAGCATCAGCGCCAGCAGCAGCAACATCAGCTGCACCAGGCTGTCGCGGCTCTGACGCTCGTGGGCCAGCTCCTCGGCCAGGCGTGCGCGTACCCGCAACAACAGCGTCTGGGTGGTATCGCCCAGCGCATCGCTCAGCTGCTGGAACTCCGCCGCCTCGCGACCCTCGGGCCCCAGCACCTGGGAGCGCTGTGCAGCGTCATCTACTGAAGCGTCGTCAGCCTGGGCGCCCTGCACCGGGCCCGTGCCCTCGAACACCGGGCCATGCCGCCAATTTTCCAGCCGCAGATCGAGATACTCGATCTGGCTCATCAACTCATCGGCCAGCAGCGGCACGGCCGGCAGGGTCATCAGGTGGCGCTGGAAATCCCCCCGCCGGAAGATATAGGTGCGGCTGTAGAGCAGCTCGTAATTCTGCAGCACCTCATTCCAGATGCTGGCACGATCGGCTGGCCCGGCGACGCGATAGCGCGCTATCGAGGAGGAAAGGCTGACCGCCTCACGATCCAGCTTGTAGATCGACCAGACGGCGTCGTCGCGGGTGCGGTCTTCCAGACTGACCTGGTTGTGCAGGATGGTGCCGCCGATGCCGATGGAGGCCAGCAGACACAGGATGCTGATCGCCATGCCCAGCCACAGCGGCCAGCGCGCGGGGGAATTGCCGCTTCCGCCCACACCCGACGCGGCAATGCCCTGATCAGCGAAGGACTGATCAGCAGCGGTGCCTGAATGCGGGGATCTTTCATCCGGCGACTGATTCACTGCATGACTCCATGTCATCTTGCGCCTGAGGGGTCAGGCGCCAGCCCTCGCTCACTCCAGCGTCAGCCCGGTGACCTGCCAGACACTGCGAAAGCGTACCTGCTCATTGAGCAATTCCGGATGAGCATCGAAGGGATACAGCACGAACAAGGGCCCGAGATCCCGCACCGGCATGCGCTCGCCGTCGCGTCGCGTGGCCAGCAGGACATCGAAGTCCTCGATGTCACTGAGGGGAATCTCGGCCACGAAGTCATTCAGTGCCCGCACCTTGAGCCCCCTGGCATCTTCAGACACCCGCGCCACCAGCTCGCGCAGCAGCGGGCCGGAGAAGCTGACACGTCCCTGGGTCCAGGGGGTGTGGGTGGCCACCACGCGCGACGGCATGGCCTCGAGCATCGCCAGATCGAAACGCGCCCGTGGTGCCTGCAGGGAACCGGCATTGCCACAGCTGACAGCGCCCTCGACCGTCAACACCACCGGCCCGCTGGGCGCGGGCAGGCAGTCATTGGCCGCCAGCACGTGGCGCTCGCCTGTCGCCAGCGGCGCCTCGGCGGCCAGGGCCGCAGGGCTGAAGAGACTCGCTGACAGGGTTGCGATCAGGCTCGTTGCCAGGGCGACCTTGCGCCAGATGGAGCTGCGCGAGCCGTGCCCGCGGTTGACTGGCCTGGACAGCGGACTCACGAGGCGCTTCGCCGATGGATCATTCATGCCGGTTTCCCATGCTATTGTGCGAACGCCATGTGCATTCAAGGGCCCAACTTTACGCTAGCTCGCGCATGCTTTGCGAGCCTGCGAACCTCGCGCCACGACGAGTTGTCACACTCAACGCACGGAGCCACTCATACGCCCAGGCCCAGGCCCAAGCCCACGCCTGCGCCCATGGCTGGCGTTCGTCGCCTGTTCCGCTATCGCTTGATAAGCGTCAGCTGATGATAGTCAGCTGACCGCTATCCGTCTCCACCTGCCATCGAGCCTGCTTCATGTCTGCCACTTCGTCCGCTTCGCTGCCTGCCAACGGCTCTCCCACACCGACTGCTGCCCTGCCCCGCGTGCTGGCAGGCCCGATATTGCGCCGTGTCACCGCCGAGGGCGTGATGCTGTGGCTGGTGACCTCTCGCCCACAGCAGGCGCGGGTGTGGCTGCTGCCGGAGCAGGATGCAACGCCTCCCACGCGAGGTGAGGATGGCCTGCCGACGACATCAAGCTGTCGGCTGACGGAGCATCTGGCGATGCCACTGGGGGAGCATGCCTGGCTGCTGTTGATCGAAGCGCATCCCGACACGCCCTTGCCCGCCGACTGCGCCATCGCCTACGAGCTGGGCCTGGCGGAGCCGTCATCGGCAACGGCAGCGTCAACGGCAACGGAAGCGGCAGCGTCATCGTCAGTTACGCCCGAATGGCAGGGCATCGCCGACTGGGCGCCACAGATCTGCTACCCCGGTGAAAGCCTGCCGCGCTTTCGACTGCCGTCACGCCTGACGCGTGTCGCGCATGGCAGCTGCCGCAAGCCGCATCACGGCTTGAGTGACGACGAGCAGCAGGCGCAGCAGAGTGCAGAAGACGCTGCGTCGACCGATCGCCTTGAGACGCCACCGCCCAAGGGCCCGGGTGGCGACGGACTGGTGGCGCTGGATCGCTGGTTGAGCGAGCGACGTGAGAGCGTCGCCGAGTGGCCGGAGGTGATGCTGTTCACCGGCGATCAGATCTACGCCGACGATGTCGCAGGGCCGATGCTGGGCGCGATCGATCAGCTGATCGCGGGGCTGGGGTTGCCGGAGGAGACGCTGATGGAGGCCGAGGTCTCCGACACTCGTGAGCTGCGCCAGCACCCCTCGCATCTCTACCACCGCCCGCAGCTGCTGCCGGACATGCCGGCCAACGAAGGTGTGGCCGCCAGTTTCTTCGGTGCCAAGCGCAAGCCCATCTTCACCTCCACCGGTGCTGACAACCACCTGATCGGCCTGTCGGAAGTCATCGCCATGTACCTGCTGGTGTGGTCTGACGTGCCGTGGGAGGCGCTGGGCATCACCCTGGAAGACCCCTCTGCGCTCGAGGGCCATGACGACGCCACCCGCGAGCGCCATGCCACCGAGGCCCGCCATCTGCGGCGCTTCTGTGGCGGACTCGGTCAGGTTCGTCGCCTGCTGGCCAATGTGCCCAGCCTGATGATCTTCGATGATCACGATGTCACCGATGACTGGAACCTCAGCGCCGCCTGGGAGGAAGCCGCCTATGGCCACCCCTTCTCGCGCCGCATCATCGGCAATGCGCTGACCGGCTATCTGCTGTGTCAGGCCGCCGGCAACGGGCCGGAGCCACTGGCGGAGCTGCTGGAGGAGACACGGGCGCTGTTCACTCATGCCCTGACTGGCACTGACACGGCCGCAGACGGCCATTTCGATGTCGAGCGTCAGGAGGCGTTGATCGCCCACCTGCATCGCTGCGAGAGCTGGGATTATCAGCTCGACACCACGCCGCCGCTGATCGTGGCCGATACGCGCACCCGCCGCTGGCGCAGCGAGCGCAAGCTCTCGCATCCCTCGGGGCTGATGGACTGGGAGGCGCTGAGCGAGCTTCAGCAACGCCTGGTCGGCCATCCGGCCGTGGTGCTGGTGTCCCCGGCGCCGATGTTCGGCGTCAAGCTGATCGAGAGCATCCAGAAGCTGTTCACGCTGGCGGGCAAGCCGTTGATGGTCGATGCCGAGAACTGGATGGCGCATCGCGGCGCGGCCAGCGTGATGCTCAACATCTTCCGCCACTCGCGCACGCCGCAGAACTTCGTGATCCTGTCCGGCGATGTGCACTACTCCTTCGCCTACGACGTGCGCCTCAAGCATCGCCGTTCGAGCCCGAGCATCTGGCAGATCACCAGCAGCGGCATCCGCAATCGCTTCCCGGTCGGCCTGCTGGATGTGCTCGACCGTCTCAATCGCTGGCTGTACGCCCCGCGCTCACCGCTCAATCTGCTGACGCGCCGGCGCAACATGCGCGTCACGCCGCGCCGCCACGACGCGGCCAGTCATGGCGAACGCCTGCTGAACGCCTGCGGCATCGGGCTGGTCGACCTGGACAGCGACGGCCGCCCCACCGCCATCCGCCAGCTGACCACCGACGGACAGGAGGTGCACTTTGTGCCCCGTCGCTGATGCCCACTGCCCGCCGCTGGCGCTGATCCATCATCCCGGCTATCGGATCGCGCTGCCCGAGAAGCATCCCTTCCCGATGGACAAGTTCAGCGTGCTCAAGCGCCTGCTCGACCGCCAGCTGGCCGACTGCGCCTCGGCTGTCGACTGGGTGACGCCCCAGCCCGCCGAGGAGGACGACCTGCTCAGCGTGCATACCCGCCGCTATGTGCATGAGTTCCTCACTGGCACCCTGAGCGCGCAGGCCCAGCGGCGCAGCGGTTTCGTGTGGAGCGAGGCACTGCGCGAGCGCAGCGTGCTGGCCGTGGGCGGCACCCTGACCACCGTACGCGAAGCGCTCAAACGCGGGCTGGCCTGCAACACCGCGGGCGGCACCCATCACGCCCACCCGGAGGCCGCCAGCGGCTATTGTCTGCTCAACGACATCGGCGTGGCGGCGCATCAGGCGCTGGAAGACGGCGTGAAGCGCGTGCTGATCGTCGATCTCGATGTGCATCAGGGCGATGGCACGGCGTTGATCTTCGCCGACGAGCCGCGGGTCTTCACGCTGTCACTGCATGCCGAGAGCAACTTCCCGGCGCGCAAGCAGCAAAGTGATCTGGACGTGCCCTTGCCCAGGGGCATGGGCGACGCGGACTATCTGGCGGTGCTGGAGCGTACGCTTACAGAGGTGCTGACGCGGGTACGCCCGCAGCTGGTGATCTTCGATGCCGGTGTCGACCCGCATGCCGC
>NZ_CFDJES010000157.1:0-5809 GCF_983723665.1 Cobetia sp.
TACGTGATTCATCGGCCTGGGGGCAACGCTTGCCAAGGTGCAAGCCTTCCGCGAGCGGTTGCTGGAGGAAAGTGGCAGCGAGTCTCGTGGATCTGATGGAAGCTGCTGATGAAGACACCGGCCCGTCATGACTGACGTCTTGTTTTAAAACCATGAGCTGCAACGCATCAAGGGGAGCCTCGGCTCCCCTTGATGCGTAAGCATGAGTGGATCTAGTCGAGGGTCAGAAGTCCATGGTCAGCCCAAGGTTCAACCGGCGGCCATCCAGCACCACGCCGTAGGTGTCATTGGTGACTTCCTTGTCAGCGATGTTGTAGAGGCCAGCCTTGACGCGAGCGCTCTCGTTCAAGGCATAGACGACACCCACATCGAAGAAGGTATAGCTCGGCGTGCCTTCGCTCATGCTGGTACGTGACAGGTAATCACTGGTTTCGCCACGGTAGTTCCCCTGTGCCCACAGGTTGAGGTCGTGAGTAGCCTGCCAGTCGAGTGCCACGTTGAGCATATGTTCCGGGACCTTGTTCAAGGGCTCGCCCTTGAATTCACCACTTTTCTGCTCGGAGTCGGTGTAGGTGTAACTGGAACTCAGGTTCACGCTTGGCGTGATGGCATAGTCCAGTGACAGCTCGATACCCTGCATGACAGCTTCGTCGATGTTGCGGTAGGTGCTGACGAAATAGTAATCAGTGCCGGCATAGCTGCACTCGCGGAAGGCGGGATCGGAGAAACCTTCATCCGGGCCCTGGCAGAGGCGGTCTTCGGAGATCTTGTCCTTGAACTGGGTGTAGAACAGGGTGGCGCCGGCGCTGAGCGTGCCAGACTGGTTCTGGAAGACGGTGCCCAGCTCGTAGTTGGTACTGGTTTCCGGATCCAGCTCCTCGTTACCGATGATGACAGCGCTGCCCCGACCGGTTCGACGTCCAAAGCCCTCTGTCGCAGCGGATAGGCTCGGCTGACTATAGCCCGTGGAAACCCCGCCCTTGAGTGTCCATTGCGGGTCAAGGTGATAATTGGCGTAGACGCGCGGCGAGAGATGTCCGCCAAACAGCTCGTCATCGTCGTAGCGCAAGCCGGTGGTGACGTTGAGGTCCTCGGTCAGACTCCATTCCATCTCGACGAATAGCGCCGCGATCCAGCGATCGACGTTATCGACGGCCCCCGGGACATTCGAATCCAGCAAACCATTGGTCTCATCGGTCAGCTGCTCGAATTTGTACTGACCGCCGAAGGTCAGCATATGGTCGCCCCAGAAGTGCGTGGTCTGGTTGTTGAGCGTGGTGACTTCTTCGCGTTTCTCATCATCGGAATCCAGCACGTTCTCCGAGATGTCGTGCTGCAGATAGGTGTCCGTGAGGAAGCTGCCGTAACTTCCCTTGTGGCCAAGGGTATAGACATCCTTGTCGTAGCGATAACGACTGGTTTCGGAATCATCTGCGATGCTCACGCCAGCATTGTGAGTGTATTCTTTCTTGGAGGCGGTATAGCCGAGCGTGAACGCATTGTCCTCATCTGGTGTCAGCGTGAACTCGGCACCTCCTTGACGTGTGTCGCTGTCGGGCATGCTTTCAGCATTGTCGCTACCGCCCTGGTAATCGCTTTCTTCATAACCGGTCCAGTTTCCGTGGACCTTGAGACCGAGCAGGCCTTCGATGAGCGGCCCGCTGGTATAGAAGCTCAGTTGCTGCCCGTCATTGCTGATGTCGTTGAGCGAATGGGTGTATTCCGTCGTGACAGACCCCGACCAATCATCCGCCACTTTTTTTGTGATGATGTTGATGACGCCGCCCATGGCTTGTGAGCCGTACAGCGATGACATCGGTCCGCGAATCACTTCCACTCGCTCGATCATCGAGATCGGGGGGAGGCCAATCTGCTTGCCTTCATCATTGCCATTGGTATTGACGGAGCGGCCAGCCGAGAGAGGGCGGCCATCGATCATGTAAAGCGTGTAGCTGTTGTCCATCCCTCGAATACTGATGTCCTGAGAATTCCCGCCCCCCGTGACATAGACGCCAGGCACATTATCCATGGCATCTGTGATGTCCGTGTACGACTGCTTGTTGAGCTGCTCGCCGGTAATGACCGAGATACTGGCAGGGGCATCCGAGATCACCTGTTCGTAGCCGGAAGCTGTCACCACCACAGGTTCCAACTGGCTGGAGTCGTTAGCCTGTACGCCAGCAGGTAGGCAAGCGGCGGCGATACCGATAGCCAAGGCCGATCGAGCAAAGGGGAGTGCGGGGACTGTCATGTTCCTGGATCCTTGAGGTCGCGATTATGTCGTTATTGAGCCACGAGTTTTTTAGGGTTGTGGGCCACTGAGTGCTCTGTTGACGTCGACTTCGGGTTGGGAATACGACAGGCATCATCGCATCAGTGTCGATCTTTTTTTCGTGTTTAAGAAAACAAATGATAAACATTCGTATTTTTTAGTTCAGGTGTGTTTCTTTGTTGGCAGAGTTGCGTTCTACGCAACCCTTGGTGATGGCATGGAGTCGTTCGTAAATTGCGGGTTATGCAACGCACAGTTGCATGATTTTGAGGAAATAGTCGTGCTAGGATCGCAAACACAAATGATATTAATTATTATTCAATAAAGGGAATGTCGATGAACGTCACTGGGCTCACCTTGTCTGTCTCTACTCTGTTGTTGGCTGCTTTACCCTTGAGTGCACAGGCACACGAAGTCGCCGGGGGAGAGCATGGCCCTTCCGTCGTGAGTCTGGACTGGGGCGCTGCCGATACGCTGGATGAGCTGGGCTTGGCCGAGCATCTCGTCGGGGTTCCACATCAGTCTGCACCCGCCTATGTGTCGCATTTGATCAAAGATCGAGCAGATGTCGGCGGACTCAAGGAGCCTGATGTCGAGGCGATCGCGGGATTGGAGCCGGACCTGATTCTGGTCACCGGCCGTCAGTCTGGATCGCTTGAGGCGCTCAAGGCTGTGGCGGAGACGCGTGATGTCACTCTCGAAGAAGGCAATTACTTCGAAGCATTTAGTGACAAGGTGCTGAGCCTGGCGTCCCCGTATCATGCTGAGGAAAAGGCGCACGATCATCTTGCAGCGCTTGAGTCTGCAATCGATACGGCACGGGAGGGGCTCGTTAACGATCTTCGAGTGCTGGTCGTGACTCACAATGACGGTCGCTATGCTTTGCGTAACGAGCCGGTAGTGACTGAGCTGCTGCAGATCGAACAGCCGGCGTTGCCGGATTCCGTGGAGCCGGTCAGCCGTGGTGCGCGTACTTTCTACCCGCTGACGCCAGCGAATATTGCCGAGATGGCGCCGAATGCTCTTTATGTGGTCGATCGCAGTGCTGCCATTGGCCAGACCCCGATGGATGCTGACGCGCTTGAGGCCGCGCTGGCCGATGCTGGCGGCGCGGACATTGGTGTCACCGTGCTATCCCCGGGGCTTTGGTATCTCTCCGGCAATGGCTTGCAGAGTGTACGTGCTCAGATGAATGAAGTTCTCGAAGGGCTGTAAAGGCCGGGGCACACGGTTTCTTGTCAGACACACGAAGGCCAGGCATCTGCCTGGCCTTCGTGTGTCTGCCGGGTGTGCATCAGGTGATGTCGTCTGATCAGAGGCTTCAGCGTTGCTTGAGCTGATCGCGCAGGCCCGTCGGGACCTGCTTGATGATCAGACGGTCACTCGCTTCATCGTATTCCACCGAGTCGCCCAGCAGGTGCGAATCAAAGCTGATCGAGACGCCCGCGGCGCGCCCGGTGAAACGCTTGAACTGGTTGAGCGTCTTCTTGTCCGGCGGGATTTCCGGTGACAGCCCATAGTCGCTGTTGCGAATGTGGTCGTAGAAGGCCTGCGGGTGCTCTTCATCGATCAGCTCAGACAACTGATCCAGCGTGATTGGCTCGCCGAGCTTGGCCTGATCAGTGGCGTAGTCGACCAGGGTATCGGTTTTCTCGCGACTGGCCTCCTCGGCCATGTCTTCCTTCTCGACGTAGTCGCTGAAGGCCTTGAGCAGGGTGCGGGTTTCCTGACCGGCATCCCGCTGCTCCTGTGCGCCCAGCGTTTCGGCGAAGGCCTCGGCGAGCTTGGTGCGTCCGCGATCGCGCGCCCAGGACAGATAGGGGTGAGACGTCGAGCTGCCTTGCCATTGACTGATATCCAGTCGTGCGGCCAGCGACATCTGGGTCATGTTGAGCTGTCGGGCGGGGGTTACCGCGAGGGACTCGTCGATCGCGAAGCCGTCACGATGGTGCAGCAACGCCATGAACAGGTGACGCGTCTCGCCCTGTTGGTGATCCACCACCAGCAGATGACCGCCTGTCGGGAGGTTGTCATCGATCAACGGCATGAGTCGACCGGCAAGCGTCTGGGTCAGGCTCGCGAAATCGCTATCACCTGCGAGGAAAGACGCCAGCTCGGCGGGGAAGGCGGCAGGTGCGTCTTCATTGAAACGGCCCCAGTTCTTGGCCTTGCCGTGGTAGGCATCATTGAGCCCGGACACCAGATCCTCCAGTGCATCGGATGCCGGCAGGGCAGTGGCGGCAGGCACCAGCTGGGCCGGCGTCTCGCTATTGCCCTTGTCGATACGGTGAATGATGCTGTGCAGGATCGGCATGGAAACCTCCCTCGGCTGCGATGAACGGGCTGGGGATGATACCTGCCACGCCCCATAGCGTCACTCCTGGCGACACCTCCTCACGGACAGGTCTCGCCCTGGATCAGCTGTGTCGAGAGCCGGTGTGATGACGCGGGCTCCAGCCCCAGAATCATTCGCGCGGCAAGGCGGCCTTTCTCGGTACTGTCCTGGTGGACGGTGGTCAGGCGCGGTGACCGATATTGTCCTTCCTCGATGCCATCGAAGCCGGTGATACGCAGATCCTCGGGAATTCGGATGCCACGTTGTTCGGCCAGGGTCACGGCGGTCAGAGCAATACGGTCTGACATGCACAGCAGGAGGTCTGGCCGCTCGCCGGCCGGCAGGTCGAGTATCTCTGCCAGCACCGGCGCGCAGACCTCATAGGTGTTTTCCTCGATGTTCCACATCGCGACGTCTTCCAAAGCCACCTCTCGCTCAGTCAGGGCGCGATGAAAACCTGCCAGACGTGAGCGGGTGATTGTCTGACCCGTCGGAATCAGCGCGTGGGCATCGGTGATGGGGCCATTGCAGGGCGTGTCGGTCAGGCGCAGGTTGACGATGCCGATACGACTGGCGGGTGTCTGCAAGGCATGTTGCGCGATGGCGTAGCAGGCGGGCTCATCATCCACATGGATGGCGGGGTGATCGCCCAGATCGAAGTCGACGGCCACGATAGGCTTGTGACCCGCACTCTGGAGTTCTTCCACCAGCGCCATGCTGGCCATCAGCCCGTAGACGATGAAGCCATCGGCGATGCTGGAAGACCCGGGCACCTGGGAGGCATTCTGGCGGCCTGAAAGCAGCAGTAGGGTATGGCCGTGAGCATCCAGCACTTCCGCGATGCCCGACAGCAGTTCGCTGGCGACGGCGTCCTTGAGGCTGTAGGTCAGCGTCTCCGCGAGTACCACGGCGATGATCCGTGAGCGCCCCGTGCGCAGACTGCGCGCCTTGGCGTCCGGGCCACGGTAGCCAAGGCGTCTGGCCTCCTCGAGCACCCGCTCGCGCAATGCTGGCGAGAGCTGGTCGGGGCGGTTGAAGGCGTTGGAGACGCTGGCGGTGGAGACGCCGAGTTGTGCGGCTAGCTCCTTGAGAGTGATGCGGCGAGGCGATGACACAGGCGTCGGGTTCCTGAAGATGAAAAGCTTGAACGATTAAGTGCAGAGATAGCATATCGCCACGTACCAGAAATGCCCAGAAAGTGA
>NZ_CFDJES010000158.1:0-5731 GCF_983723665.1 Cobetia sp.
GCACGGATGACCACGAACGGCATCTCATAGACGAAGCAGGTCTGGGCGATGGCGGCGGCTTCCATCTCGGCGGCCAGCATGTCCGGGAAGCGTGAGCGAGTCAGCGCGACCAGCTCCGGGTCAGCCATGAAGATGTCGCCGGTGCAGATCAGGCCTTCACGCGCCTTGATCTCGCCCTGGGCTTCGACGCACTCACGCGCGATCTTCACCAGTGCCGGGTCTGACGGGTAGGCGGCCGGCATCTGCGGCACCTGGCCGTATTCGTAGCCGAACACCACGGCATCGACGTCGTGGTGACGCACTTCGCTGGAGATGACCACGTCGCCGATCTCCAGATCAGAGGCGAAGCCCCCGGCGGAACCGGTGTTGATGATGGCGTCCGGCTGGTAGCGCTCGATCAGCTGGCAGGCGCCCACGGCGGCATTGACCTTGCCGATGCCGGACTGCAGCAGCACGATCTTGAGGCCGTGCAGCTGGCCGACGTGGAAGGTGGAGCCGGCATGTTGAGTCGTGGTGCTGTCTTCCAGCAGCTCGGCGAGGATGGCGACTTCCTCGGCCATGGCGCCGATGATGCCAAGTGTCTTGAGGGACATGGTGAAATCCTGAAGCAGGGCCTGCGGGGCATCCTGTCATGCGATGCCCCGCGGCCGGGGGAGGTGTCAGCGAGAGGGTGCGTGCTTACTTGCCGGCCAGCTGGGCATCGTGCAGCTCGGCGGCGAACAGGGTGTTCTCCAGCAGCGAGGCAACGGTCATCGGGCCGACGCCGCCCGGTACCGGCGTGATCCAGCCTGCGCGCTCCGCCGCCGGGGCGAACTCCACGTCACCGACCAGCGAGCCGTTGTCGAGGCGGTTGATGCCCACATCGATGACGATGGCGCCTTCCTTGATCCACTCACCCTTGACCAGGCCCGGCTTGCCGACGCCGACCACGACGAGGTCTGCCTGGCGGACCTTGCTCTCCAGGTCCTTGGTGAAGCGGTGGCAGACGGTGGTGGTGCAGCCGGCCAGCATCAGCTCCAGTGACATCGGGCGACCGACGATGTTGGAGGCGCCCACGATGGTGGCGTCCATGCCGCGCACCTGCAGGCCGCTCTCGGACAGCAGCGTCATGATGCCCTTGGGGGTGCAGGGGCGCATTACCGGCAGGCGCTGCGCCAGACGACCGAGGTTGTAGGGGTGGAAGCCGTCCACGTCCTTGTCGGTACGAATGCGCTCGAGAATCGGGCGTGAATCGAGATGCGCCGGCAGCGGCAGCTGCACCAGGATGCCGTCGATGCTGGTGTCGTCATTCAGCTGGTCGACCAGAGCTTCCAGTTCCTGCTGCGTGGTGTCAGCGGACAGGCGGTGCTGGGTGGAGAGAATGCCAGCCTTCTCGCAGGCGAGGTGCTTGTTGCGGACATAGACCTCGGACGCCGCGTCTTCACCGACCAGCACGACGGCAAGCCCCGGAATACGTTCACCGGCATCACGACGCGCATCGACCTGACGGCCTACCTGTTGGCGTACGCGTTCGGCAATGGCCTTGCCATCTATCAGTTGTGCTGACATCAGCGATCATTCCTTCTCGTGGGCGATAAATGCAGGAGGGACAACGATGGCCAATTTTCGCATGCCTTGCCCTCCAGTCAACGCCGAATGACGACCTTGGTCGAAAGCTGTCATGGCTGTCAGGTCTTTCACGGGCGCCCGACAGGCCAGAAGACGGCGCCAGGAGGCAGTAGAGAGTGGGGTCATGTCATGCGGTTGTCGCCTTGACGCTCCCTCTGTAGAGGCGCAAGCAGAGGTAGAAGCAAAGGGAAAGACAAAGGGTGAAGCAGAGAGCGGAGTAAGGAGAAGGGTGGGGTGGATGGGGGAGGGTGATGGCAGAGAGGCAGAAGGCGTGAAGACGATAGTCAGTCCACCGGCGGCGCTCAGCCGTCGCAAGTCATCACTGCGTCAGTGGCAGAGGCGATGACAGGTAAGGCGTCTTGTATCAGCAAGGAGAGATGTTGGAGGCTGCAGGGGTGAAAGCCCATGACATGACATTGGCATGACAGCGCGAGGGGCAAACGAATCTTTTGGAAAGAATTCACGTAAGGGCTTGACCGCAGACGAAAGTTCGGTAGAATACGCCTCGCATCGACGGGGTTCGACGGTCGGTTGAAGACGGTTTCGGGATATAGCGCAGTCTGGTAGCGCGCCTGCTTTGGGAGCAGGATGTCGGGGGTTCGAATCCCTCTATCCCGACCACTTGAATACAACGTATCGCAAGGCTTCGGTCTTCTGAAACAGTATTCAGGGCTTTGTCCGGAGGTTGACTCGCAGCATTAGTTTCTGCGCCTATAGCTCAACCGGATAGAGCAACGGCCTTCTAAGCCGTAGGTTGCAGGTTCGAGTCCTGCTGGGCGTGCCATCGAGATAGCGATTCGTTATCGAAGTGGATGTCGGAATGCTCTTCATTGAGCCTGATGACTGCGACCAGACGATGTGAAGATGTTCATGCAGTGGTGGGTGTAGCTCAGTGGTAGAGCCCCGGATTGTGACTCCGGTGGTCGTGGGTTCGAACCCCATCATCCACCCCATTGCATGTCAGCTTGAGCAGTATCAACGAGATGGAGACGGCAGGCTTTCTGTCCAACCTCCAGAAGTGGTGGGTGTAGCTCAGTGGTAGAGCCCCGGATTGTGACTCCGGTGGTCGTGGGTTCGAACCCCATCATCCACCCCACGTCTCGATGAATATCAGGATGCTGCCTGGCCCACTTGGGCGGGCGGCATGCCGCAAAAGGGGGAGAAGGCCAATGGCTTTCTCCTCCTTTTTTTTGGTTTTTTCGCACTGCTCCATGCATGACGATTCCGGGTTGCCGGGCGCTCCAGGTGCCTGTCTGGCGGGTAGGTGGAGCAGAAAATGGCCGGGGTCCTTGAATAACTTGGACCAAGGCACCATATGAAAGGGTCATATCCGCGCTTGCCAGCGCGTGGCGGGGTTTCTACAATCTTCGCCTTTATGATTCGAACGCCACCAGTGGGTAGAGGAACTTTCATGCAAGCTTCTGTCGCAACGACTTCTCCGATCGAGCGCACGGTCACCATCACGGTGCCGGCTTCTGAAGTCGACCAGGCCGTCAACGCCCGTCTTCTGGAAACCGCCAAGACCGTTCGTCTGAACGGCTTCCGCAAGGGCCACGTGCCGATGGCAGTGGTGCAACAGCGTTACGGCAAGGACGTGCGCAACGAAATCGTTGGCGAGATCATGCGCCAGCATTACGTGACCGCCGTCACCGAAAACGAACTGAACCCGGCTGGCTGGCCGAAGATCGACGCGACCGTCGATGAAGCCGGCAAGGATCTGGAGTTCGTCGCGACTCTGGAAATCTACCCGGAAATCGAACTGAAGCCGATCGAAGGCGCTGAAATCGAGCGTCCGCAGGCTGAAGTGACCGACGCCGACGTCGAAGAGATGATCGAGACCCTGCGCAAGCAGAACGCCTCCTGGACCGACGTCGAGCGCGCTGCCGCTGACGGCGACCAGGTCAAGATCGACTTTGAAGGCTTCCTCGGTGAAGAGGCCTTCGAAGGCGGCAAGGCAGAAGGTCACGAGCTGGTGCTGGGCTCCAACAGCTTCATCCCGGGCTTCGAAGAGCAGCTGGTCGGCGCTGCTGCCGGCGACGACAAGGAAATCAAGGTTTCCTTCCCGGCTGACTACCAGGCCGAGCACCTCGCCGGTCAGGAAGCGACCTTCAAGGTCAAGGTCCACGCCGTCAAGGCTCAGGAACTGCCGGAAGTGAACGAAGAGTTCATCGCCCAGTTCGGCCTGGAAGCTGCCGATGTCGAAAGCTTCAAGGTGGAAGTGAAGAAGAACATGCAGCGTGAGCTGAAGAACGCGATCGAGAATCGCGTCAAGCAGCAGGTGCTGGCCGAACTGACCAAGGCCAACGACATCCTCGTGCCGCAGGCTCTGGCCGACCAGGAAATCGACGGTCTGAAGCGTCAGGCTGCACAGCAGTTCGGTCTGGGCGAAGACTTCGACGTCTCCCAGCTGCCGGGCGAGCTGTTCCAGGACCAGGCGGTCCAGCGCGTCAAGACTGGCCTGCTGCTCAGCGAAGTCGTCAGCAGCAACGAGATGGACGTCAGCGACGAAGAGCTGAATGCTCGCGTTGAAGAAATGGCTCAGCAGTACCAGGACCCGGCTCAGGTCACCGAGTACTATGGTTCCAACGAACAGGCTCGCAACCAGCTCAAGTCCGTGCTGCTTGAAGAGAAGGCCGTTGACAAGCTGCTGGCACAGGCTCAGGTTAAGGACGTTGCCATGTCCTACCAGGAAGCCCTGCAGGCTGCACAGCAGCAGGAAGAAGCAGAAGAAGAGTCTGCTGAAGCCGAAGGCGAGCAAGCCTGAAGCTTGGTTGACCCCTAGTGCTTGCTAGACCAGGACCCGGCTACGGCCGGGTCTCTGGTCAGTGGGCGGGGTAAAGTGGCATGCTCAATGGATATCAATGTCATCGGATGAAGGAAGCCCCCATGAACGACTTCGACATCAAGAATGCTGGCGGTCTGGTTCCGATGGTTGTCGAGCAGAATGCTCGCGGCGAACGGGCCTATGACATCTATTCCCGCCTGCTGAAGGAACGGGTGATCTTCCTTGTGGGTCCGGTTGAGGATTACATGGCCAATCTGGTCGTGGCTCAGCTGTTGTTCCTCGAGTCTGAAAACCCGGACAAGGACATCCATCTGTACATCAACTCGCCGGGTGGCTCCGTGACTGCAGGGATGGCGATCTACGACACCATGCAGTTCATCAAGCCCGACGTGTCCACCGTGTGCATCGGCCAGGCAGCCAGCATGGGTGCCTTGCTGCTGGCAGGCGGTGCCGCCGGCAAGCGCTACGCGCTGCCGAATTCCCGCGTCATGATCCACCAGCCGCTGGGCGGCTATCAGGGTCAGGCCACGGATATCGAGATTCACACCAAGGAAATCCTGACCATCCGTGAGAAGCTCAATCGCATTCTCGCGCACCACACTGGCCAGGACTTCGACACCATTGCCAATGATACCGACCGTGACAACTTCATGGCGGCCAATCAGGCAGTGGAGTACGGCCTGATCGATGCCGTGCTGGAACGCCGTCCCGACGTGGAGTGATCCGCGTAAACGGCTGACCTGACGTCGGCAAACATGCATTTCCGGCGGCTCCCCGGGGAGTCGCCGCCATTGAGAGGTACGCGAATGGCTGACGGCAAAGGCAAGGACGAGAACGGCAAACTGCTGTACTGCTCCTTCTGTGGCAAGAACCAGAATGAAGTGCGCAAGCTGATCGCGGGACCTTCCGTCTACATCTGCGACGAATGTGTCGATCTGTGCAATGACATCATTCGCGAAGAGGTCCTCGAAGCCGACGCCGAAGGTGATGATGATCGCCTGCCGGCGCCGCGTGAGATTCGTTCCACTCTCGACGATTACGTGATCGGCCAGGACCGCGCCAAGCGTGTGCTGTCCGTGGCGGTGTACAACCACTACAAGCGTCTGCGTGCCGGTCAGAAGGCCGCGGATGAAGTGGAACTGGGCAAGTCCAACATCCTGCTCATCGGCCCGACCGGTAGCGGCAAGACGCTGCTGGCCGAGACGCTGGCGCGCCTGTTGAACGTCCCGTTCACCATCGCGGATGCGACCACCCTGACCGAAGCGGGCTATGTCGGTGAGGACGTCGAGAACATCATCCAGAAGCTGCTGCAGAAATGCGATTACGATGTCGAGAAGG
>NZ_CFDJES010000159.1:0-4198 GCF_983723665.1 Cobetia sp.
ACCATCGCGATGGAATAGGGCTCCTCCCCGGTCGAGGCGGCCGCACACCAGATACGCAGCGGCGCTCGCTGCCCCGTCGCCTGGCGCTGCAGGCGCTCGCGCAGGAAGTTCTCGAGCATGACGAAGTGATGGGGCTCGCGAAAGAATGCGGTCAGATTGGTGGTCAGCGCATTGATGAAGGCAGGCCACTCGTCGTGATCACTGCGACTCAGGCTGGCCTCCAGCATGGTCAGATAGTCATGGAAACGCGTCAGACCATGCACTCTGAGCCGGCGTGACAGACGGCTGTAGACCATCTCACGCTTGTGACGCGCCAAGACGATTCCGGCGCGCTGATAGATGAGGCGCGCGATGCGCTCGAAGTCGTCATCGGTCATCAACAGGTCCCGTCCGAGGGCATGGGAGGCCGGTGACGAGGTGGAGGAGATGCGTGGCGGCGTGAGTTCTGTCACCGTTGCGGGCCCTGTGAGCCACCAGGCACCTGCGCTCGAGTCGCGGCCTGAGCGTGCACAGAAGAAGACTGCTCGGCTGATGCATCCCCCGGCAGGCGCGCGGGAATCTGCTCCGGGCCTTCGCCGCCAAAGCGGAAGACGTTGACCGCATGCGACAGCCCCGCGACCGACCGCTCGAGATCCTGCGCCAGATGGGCGCTGCTCATCACACGTTGGGCGTTCTGCTGGGTGGCCTGGTCCATCTCGTTGATGGCGGTGTTGATCTGCTCGATGCCGCCACTCTGCTCACGCGAGGCCGAGGAGATCTCGGCGATCAGGTCATTGACCCGCGAGATGCCGGTCACGATCGCCTCCATGGTGCCGCGCGCCGCCTCGACCTGATCACCGCCATCGCTGATCTCCCGCTGGGTGGTGTCGATCAGGGTCTTGATCTCGCGCGCCGCCTCGGCACTGCGAGAGGCCAGATTGCGCACCTCACCGGCCACCACGGCAAAGCCGCGACCATGTTCGCCGGCGCGTGCGGCCTCCACCGAGGCGTTGAGGGCCAGCAGGTTGGTCTGGAAGGCGATCGAGTCGATCACCTTGATGATGTCGGCCATCTTTTCAGAGGTAGCGGTAATCCCCTGCATGCGCGCCACCACCGCCTGCATCGCCTCGCCACCTTCATTGGAGGAGCGCGTGGCCTGATCAGCCAGTTGCGAGACCTGGATGGCATTGTCGGCATTCTGGCGCACGGTGCCGGTCATCTGCTCCATGCTGGCCGCCGTCTCCTCAAGCGATGCCGCCTGCTGCTCGACCCGCGCCGAGAATTCCTGATTGCCGTGTGCCATGTCGCCAGCGGCAGGCCTGACCACATTGATGCCCGCATTGACCTCACTGACGATGCCGACCAGCGACTTGCGCATGCTGTCCAGTGCGCGTACCAGGCGTGCCATCTCATCATTGCCCGCCAGCGTCATCGACTGGGAAAGATTGCCCGCGGCGATCTGGCGCGCGAAATCCAGGGTGCTGCGCAGCGGCCGAACCAGACTGCGGTAGGTCAGCAGCGCCAACCACAGCGATGCCACGCCCACACCAGCGAAGGCGGCCCACAATGCCCACTGCAGACGCGCATGACTTGCCTCGAGCGCTTGTTGACGCTGCTCGAGCGTCGCCAGCTGCGCCGCGGGCAGCTCGGCGGCAAGTTGGGTCAGCACGGCACGCGCATGCGCCTGGCTATCGGCCAGCACCTCCAGCAGCTCGCTGCCCATCATGGCTCCGGCCACCAGCGGCAGTGCGGCCAGCAGCGCGATACGCGGCGCCATGCGCCACTGGGTGAGGCGCTTGAAGGCCCCCATGAGGCCAGCACGCACGATACGGCCCTTGATCAAGCGATAGTCGCGCTTGCCCTGCTTGAGGCCCGCGTAGACCTCCTCGGCCTGGGCGATCTGCTCGCGACTGGCCTTGACGCGCACCGAGGCAAATCCCATCACCTCGCCCTGCTCGATCAGCGGCGTCACACAGGCGTCGACCCAGTAATAGTCGCCATTCTCGCGTCGATTCTTGACCAGTCCCTGCCAGCTCTCGCCTTGCTTGAGCGTCGACCAAAGATTCTCGAAGGCGGCTTCTGGCATGTCGGGGTGGCGCACCAGATTGTGCGGTGCACCGATCAAGGCATCACGCGTGAAGCCACTGACCTCGATGAAGACAGAGTTGGCGTAGGTGATGCGTCCCTTGAGATCGGTACGCGAGATCAGGTAGTCATGCTCACCAATGGGGTATTCCTTTGCCGTCACCGGCTGATTGTTTCGCATTGCCCTTGCTTAGCCTCGTACTCGTCACAGCGTGATCGTCATTGACCCGGCGAGACCACTGACCGGCAGCATGACCGTCATTGCCCGGTACAGCCGCCCACGACCTTGTGGTGCACACCTTATCGGCCGCTGTCGGCAGTTCTTGAACGCAGAACGCCGCTGACCAGCAGGCCAGCGGCGCTCGAGACGAAACAGGTGAAAATGTTCGCGAGATCAGGCGACGCACACCACAGGCAACATGCCTCGCATTGCGTCTGATTCATGCCGCGAGACAGCAGGTCATGCCGGCTGCGCCGCGGGCTCCATCAGTGCCATTTCATCGCTGGTCATCATGTGCTCGATATCCATGATCAGCAGCATGTGATCATTGACGGTCGCCAGCCCCGCCAGGAAGTCACTGTTCATGCGCGCACCGAATTCCGGCGGCGGCAGCACCTGATCGGCCGCGAGGCTGATCACATCGGAGACGCCATCGACGACGATGCCGACCACGCGCTCACCGATATTGATCACGATCACCACCGTCTGCGCCGTGTATTCGGCCTGGCCCAGTTGAAACTTCAGCCGCAGATCGACGATCGGCACGATGACGCCACGCAGATTGGTCACGCCCTTGATGAAGGCCGGTGCATTGGCGATGCGCGTGACGTTCTCGTAGCCGCGAATCTCCTGCACCTTGAGGATATCCACGGCGTAGTGCTCCTCGCCGAGGCTGAATACCAGGTATTCGCCGCCGTCACTGGTCTTGGAGGCGTGGTCCTGCGCCAGGCCGACATTGGACGTCTGCGCCGCGGCAACTTGAGTGTGAGACATGCTCATCTCCTGTCTGTGATGGGGTAACGCTTCGCGCCGAGGCGCAAGGGGCGAGGATGCGGCCGGTGAATGGCGACCGCCTCAGCTGACAATGGCGTCCTGGGGCATGGCGGACTCAGTGACGCCCTCTGCCTGCCTCTGCACCGCTGGCATCTGGTTGGCGAGGCGATGCAGGTCCGAGACATCCAGAATCAGCGATACCCGCCCATCGCCCAGGATCGTCGCCGAAGAGACGCCCGGCACCTTGCGATAATTCCTTTCGAGATTCTTGACCACCACCTGCTGCTGACCGATCAGCTCATCCACCAGCAAGGCGTAGTGGCGCCCCTTACCCTGCACCACCACCACGATGCCCTGCTCGGGCTGCGTCTGGGCACCGGGTACCGCGAACACCTCATGCAAAGCGACCAGACTCAGGTATTCATCTCGCACCTTCAGCAGGCGATCATTGCCGACCATGCTGAACAGCATGTCGGCCTGCGGCTGCAATGATTCCACCACCACCGACAGCGGCAGGATGTAGATTTCCTCGCCGACGCGAATGGCCATGCCCTCGAGAATCGCCAGCGTCAGCGGCAGCACGATACGCGTGGTGGTGCCCTGCCCGGTCACGGAGGCAAGCTCCACCTGCCCGCCCAGCGCCTGGATGTTGCGCTTGACCACATCCATGCCGACTCCACGTCCGGAGACGTCACTGACCTGCTCGGCCGTCGAGAAGCCGGGAGCGAAGATCAGCTGCCAGACCTCGTCGTCACTCATGCCATCACTGACCGCCAGGCCGTTGCTGCGCGCCTTGGCCAGAATGCGCACACGATCAAGTCCAGCGCCGTCATCCATTACCTCGATGACGATATTGCCGCCCTGATGGCGGGCAGACAGCGTCAGGGTACCGTGGGCGCTCTTGCCGCTCGCCTCACGCTCGCTGGGCGATTCGATGCCATGGTCGAGGCTGTTGCGCACCAGATGGGTCAGCGGATCGATGATCCGCTCGATCAGGCTCTTGTCCAACTCGGTGTCATGCCCCTGGCTGACCAGCTCGACCTGCTTGCCCAGCCGCGAGGCAAGGTCGCGAATCAGGCGCGGAAACCGCGAGAACACGTAGTCCATCGGCATCATGCGCACCGACATCACCGCTTCCTG
>NZ_CFDJES010000159.1:4298-5723 GCF_983723665.1 Cobetia sp.
GGGTCGGGGGACTGGGCATTGCGATAGGCCGCCAACTGGTCGTCGAGCATGTCCTTTGTCTCCAGAAAGCGATCGATATGCTGAATGCTCAACCGCAACTCGCCACGGCGGGCACGGTCCAGCAGGTTCTCGAGGTGATGGGTGGTGTCCTGCAAGACCGTGAAGCCGAAGGTCGCGGCACCGCCCTTGATGGAATGGGCCGCACGAAAGATGGCGTTGAGCTGCTCGGCATCCGGCGCCTCGACATCCAGCGCCAGCAGCAGGCGCTCCATCTCGGCCAGCAGCTCCTGCGCCTCCTCGAAGAAGGTGTCGTAAAACTCACTGATATCCATGCATGTTCTCGCTGGCTGTCATTGCGCTATCACACGGGAAGCGGCGCCGCTTCAGTTCTGACATGAGGCGCCTTGAGCGCACTCAGCTGTCCAGCCCGGAGGCGACGGGGCTGTCGGTGACAGGACTGCCAGCGACGGGATTCGTCACGCGTACCGGGCTTGCCAGCTGCTCGAGACGCTCGCGCAGGCTGTTGATGTCCTCGGCGGGCCGGGGATTGACGCCGTTGCTGTCGGTGATATCGCGATAGGCCGACTGGCTGAGTACCATCAGGCTGATGCGACGATTGATGGCGGCCTCGGGGTTCTGGCTGTCGAGGCTGATGCGCGAGCCCATGCCGACCACGCGCACGATGCGCTCATAGGGCAGCCCACTGTTGCCCAGCACGCGGCGCGCGGCATTGGCGCGATCGGTGGAGAGCTCCCAGTTGCCGTAGCCGCCTTCACCGACGAAGGGACGATTGTCGGTATGCCCGGTGATGCTCAGATGATTGGGCAGCCGCTTGAGAATCGGCGCCAGCAAGCCAAGCAGCTGCGACAGTTGTGGCGAGGGTTGCTTGCTGCCCAACGCGAACATCGGGTGCTGGTCGCTATCGGTGATCTGGATGCGCAAGCCTTCGGAGGTCAACTCGATCTGAAGCTGCTCACGCAGTTCGGCCAGGTCCGCGTCATCGGCCATGCGCTGCGTCATGGTGGTGTCGATCTCGTCGCGAATGGCGGCCATGCGGGAATCATCGGCCAGCGCCTGGCGCTGCAGGCGTTGCAGATCAGCGCCCTTCTCGCCCTGGGTCTGCTCGGCCATGAAGCCGCCACCGGGAATGGCACTGCTGGAGGCCGAATTGCGATCACCCCCCAGCAGCGAGACTTCCAGCGGTGCACCGAAGTAGTCGGAGATTTCCCGCAGGTCGTCATCCGAGGCATTCGAGATCACCCACATCACCAGGAAGAAGGCCATCATCGCGGTCATGAAGTCGGCGTAGGCGATCTTCCAGCCACCGCCGTGATGCCCTTTGACGATACGCGGCCGCTTGATGACGATGGGTCTGCGCTCTTCACTCATCGAGACCTCCGAGCTTCAGTCCAGAGACACCCACTG
>NZ_CFDJES010000160.1:0-5662 GCF_983723665.1 Cobetia sp.
CTCATCGGCCAGTTTCTCGTACTCGCGCCCACACCAACCGCCGTAGCCATTGATGATCTCGATATCGACATCGGGCTGCTCGTCCGGGAGTACTTGGTTGTGCGGCAGCACCGTGACCTGGATGTTCGGATGCAGGCGCTGGAAGTCCTTGAGCCTGGGGATCAGCCAGTATTCGACGAAGCTGTGATTGGAGCGCAGCGTCAGGCTCTGTTGCTCATCGTGCTGGAAGAGGGTGGCGGTACCACGCTTGAGGGTCTCGAACACGCCACTGACCAGCGGCAGATAGGCATGCGCCTCATCAGTCAGCTCGATGCGATTGCCGCGGCGCACGAACAGGCTGACCGCGAGGAAGTCTTCCAGCTGCTTGACGCGCTGACTGACGGCGCCCTGGGTAATGCACAGTTCGGCGGCGGCGCGGGTCAGGCTGCCGAGGCGTGCGGTAGCCTCGAAGGCGGTCAGGGCATTGAAGGGGGGCAGGCGCTGAGCGAGGCGTTGGGAAGGGTGATAGGCAGGACGCGACATGCAGAACTCCAGCTTGACTGAGCCAGTCGCCGCATCGGCGGCTGGTGCTGAAGCCATGACTGCAGATCCTGCCGCGGCACGCGGCCGAGCGACCATTCTTGCAGCCGTGCATGACGATGACGTGACAGTCTGGGCGCATAAAAACTAAGGCTCGCCGCCAGAAAGTCTCGCTATGGCCGCGGGTCTGCGTTCACTAGCATGGCGGGCATTCACTGGCGGATCGCTCGTTTGACATGAGCCTTTGCCACACCCGTTCGTCATGCCGTGCCTTGCGGCTTGTGATCGCACCCGACAGACAGGAAGACTCTGCATGCCTCGCCTCGCGTTTGACGCCGAACAGCTTCACCTGACTCTGGATGATGGCCAGACTCTTGCCCAGCATGTGCTGTGGCTGCAAGACCATGACCCCGCCCGTCGCCATGCCAATGATCAGCGTCTGGACAGTGTGCTCGACCTCGACTGGGACGCCGCCATCAGCGAGGCGGCGCTTGAGGAGGGCGACGTCCTGCGAGTGATACTGAGCAATGCGCGCGAGATTCGCTACGGCGTCGATGAGCTGGCCGCCTTGAGCACCGGCTTCCCCGATGAGCGCAGCAGCGCGCACAAGACACTCTGGCAGGGCAGTGAATTCTCGGTCGCCCGAGTCGAGTGGGCCGATGTCATCGCCGGCGGAGAGGCACTCCGCAAGGCGTTGGCCTGTGTCCGCGACAGCGGAGTGGTGTGCCTGCGCGGCGTGCCCGTCGAGCCGGGCAAGGTGCTCGAGGTAATCGAGCAGTTCGGGTATGTGCGCGAAACCAATTACGGCAAGTTGTTCGATGTCCGCACCGAGGTCTCGCCGAGTAATCTCGCCTTCAGCAATCTCGGGCTCGGAGCGCATACCGACAATCCCTATCGTGATCCGGCGCCGAGCATTCAGCTGCTGCATTGCCTGAGCAACGAGGTGGAAGGCGGCCAGACCCTGCTGGTGGATGGCTTCTCTGCCGCCGAGCGCCTGCGAGAACTGGCGCCCGAGAGTTTCGCGCTGTTGACGCGCACGCGGGTGCCGTTCCGCTTTCATGACGCGGACCATGCCGATCTCAGAAGCTGGGTGCCGTTCATCGAGACCGACCACAAGGGCAACATCCGCCAGGTGCGTTACAACAACCGCTCCATCGCCTCGCTGCCGCTGCCGCTTGAGGCGCAACGCGCCTTCTATCGTGCCTATCACGACTGGGCGCGCGTGATCGGTCAGCCGGAGCAGGCTACGCGCCTGCGCCTTGCCCCGGGGGATTGCCTGCTGTTCGACAACAGTCGCGTGATGCACGCCCGCACCGCCTTCGTGGCTGGTGGCAATCGTCATCTGCAGGGCGCCTACGCCGATCTCGACAGCCTGTATTCCACTCTCAACCTGCTGGAGAACGCCCGATGATCACTCAGCCTGCCAACGCCGAGGGGATCGTCGGCCTGATCGAGGACATCTTCGCCCTGCACGGTGCGGACTCCTATCTGGGTGAGGAGGTGACCATGGCCGAGCACATGCTGCAGGCGGCGTATCTGGCCGAGCAGCAAGGGGAATCCGAGTCGGTGATTCTGGCCGCCTTGCTGCATGACGTGGGGCATTACGCCAATGCGCTGCCGCCGGAGGTCTTGATGAACGGCCAGGACAATCGTCATCAGGTCAGCGGTGCCGACTGGCTGGCGCGCTTCTTCCCGGCCGAGATCGTCGAGCCGATACGCCAGCACGTGGCGGCCAAGCGCTATCTGGTCGCGGTGGAGCCGAGCTATCGCGCCTGTCTATCACAGGCCTCGCTGGATAGCCTGGCGCTGCAGGGCGGGGCGATGACGGAAGAGGAAGCGCAGGCTTTTGCTCAATTGCCGCAGCTCGAGGCCGTCATCAAGGTGCGGCGCCTGGATGATGCCGCCAAGATGGCCGGCATGCAGACGCCGGACTTCGCTCACTACAAGCCGATGCTTCAGCGCTGGGTGCTGGCGGTGGGATGACAGGCTTTCCGGCATCTCAGTCCTGTTGGACATCCCAATAGGGCGGGCTGCCGAAGTATTCCGAGAAGTAGTCCAGGAAGGCGCGCACCTTGGGGGCCAGCTGGCGGTTGCTGGGATAGACCGCCCAGATGCCCGTCTCGCTGATCAAGGGTGTCTCGGGTAGCACCTCTACCAGGCTGCCTTCGGCCAGGTGGCGGTAAATGCTCCATGTCGAGGACAGGGTGATGCCCAGACCTGCGGCGCAGGCGTCACGCACGGCTTCGCCATTGTCGGTGCGGATACGCCCCTTGACGCGAATCGGCTCGACGCCGTTCTCGCACTGAAAGCACCACTGGTCCATGCCGATCAGGGTCAGGCATTCGTGTTCGTGCAGCATCGAGGGATGCGTCGGTGTGCCATGGCGCGCGAGATAGTCCGGCGAGGCGCACAGAATGCGCTTGTCCGGTGCCAGGCGCCGCGCGATCAGACTGGAATCCTTGAGGGCGGAGTTGCGGATGGCGATGTCAAAGCCGCCCTCGACCAGATCGACGATGGTGTCGGTCAGGCGCAGGTCCAGTTCCAGATCAGGGCAGCGCTCGAGAAAACCGGCCAGGCCCGGCACCAGGTGCATGCGCCCGAAGGAGGCGGATGCGGTGATGCGCAAGGTGCCGCTGGGGGAGGTCGTGCCGATGCCGACGGCAGCCCGCGCGGCCTCGGCGCTGATCAGTACCTCCTCTGCATGGGGGAGAAAGGCACGACCTTCTTCGCTCAGTGCCACATGACGCGTGGTGCGATGCAGCAGGCGCACCCCCAGACTGTCCTCGAGCTTGCGCAAGTGAGAGCTGGCGACGGCGGGCGACAGTCCCAGGTCCTCGCCGGCCTGACTGATGCTGTTCACGGCGGCCAGGCGGACGAACAGCTTCAGGTGCTCAAGATTCATGCGGGTGTCCTCATTTGCGTCGACGTGCGTGGCTCCCGATGGCGAGAGGCACGCCAGCAACGGCTTGGCGCAACGTTCGTGACGTTCAATACGCCCAATACGTCCAACACATCCATTACTTTCAATAAAACCAATAAACTGATTGTAGTTTATCGCCGTTTATCATTCAGGCCCATGACAATTATGCTGGCTCCACATCCACGCAGGAGACAGACTCATGAAAGCGATGCTCGTCAAATCATTCGGTGGTCCCGAGGTGTTCGAAGCGGCGGAAATCGCCAAGCCCCAAGCGGCGGCAGGTCAGGTACTGGTGCGCATCGCCGCCACCAGCATCAACACCGTCGACACCATGATTCGCGAGATGGGCCCTGAGCTGCCGCTGTCTCCGGCACTGCCGGCGCTGCTGGGCATGGACTTCGCCGGTACCGTCGAAGCCGTGGGCGAGGGCGTCGAAGGCTACGCCATCGGGGATGAAGTCTATGGTTGTGCTGGTGGCCTGGCGGACCTTCCGGGCACGCTGGCCGAGTATATCGCCGCCGATGTCCGCCTGATCGCCCACAAGCCGAAGTCCCTGAGCATGGTGGAAGCCGCGGCGCTGCCGCTGGTCGGCATCACGGCCTATGAAGGCCTCAAGCGCGCCAACATCGAGGCCGGTCAGAAGGTGCTGGTTCACGGTGGTGCGGGCGGCGTGGGTCACATCGCCATCCAGCTGGCTCGTCACTTCGGTGCCGACGTCGCCTCTACCGTCGGTCGTGATGAGCACGAGACGCTGGTTGAAGGGCTGGGTGCCAGTGCCATCAATTACCGCAATGAGCAGGTCGCCGACTATGTGGCCAAGCACACCGACGGCAAGGGCTTCGACATCGTGTTCGACTCCGTCGGCGGCGCTAACCTGCCGACCTCCTTCGAGGCTGCCGCGCTCAATGGCCATGTCTCGACGACCGTGTCCTTCATGGAAATCGATCTGACTACCGCGCACTTCAAGGGCCTGTCACTGCACGTCGTCTTCATGCTGATCCCGATGCTGCATGACTTCCGTCGTCAGCAGCACCACGAGATTCTGGCCGACATGGCGCGTATCGCCGATGCCGGCGCGCTCAAGCCGATCATCGATGATCAGGTCTTCCCGCTTGAGGAAGTGGGCCAGGCCCACGCCCGCCTGGGCAGCGGCAAGGCAACCGGCAAGGTCATCGTCGAGGTCTGATAGCGGGACCTGATAGAGAGGTCTGATAGCGAGACCCGCCAGCCATCCAGGCGGCAGCATTTGACACTGCGCTGGCACAGATGAACGACAGGGTGTGGCCATAGGGCACGCCCTGTCGTTCGCGTCTCAAGCGTCGTGTGACATTTCAAGGAGAGAGCGCATGAAAACCATCCTTATCACCGGTTCTACCGATGGCATCGGCCTGGTCACGGCCAAGGCCCTGCTGGAGCGCGGCCATCGCGTGCTGATTCACGGGCGCAGCGAGCAGAAGGTCAATGGCGTCGTCGCCGAACTTGCAACGCTGGCAGGGGCTGAGCGTGTCGCAGGTTTCGTGGCCGACCTGTCCGATCTGGCCGCCATCGATTCACTGGCAAGCGAAGTGCTGGCGGCCAATGCCAGTCTGGATGTCCTGATCAACAATGCCGGTGTCTTCCAGGCCCCCAGCGTCGTGACGGCTGACGGTCTCGACCTGCGCTTCGTGGTCAACACCCTTGCCCCGTATCTGCTCACCCAGAAACTGGCTTCGGCACTGCGTCCGGCCGGGCGGGTCGTCAACCTGTCCTCGGCGGCTCAATCCTCCGTGGACCTGAAGGCGCTGATCGGAGAGGTCGCGTTCAACGACCACTACGCGGCCTATGCCCAGAGCAAGCTCGCGATCACCATGTGGACCCGCACGCTTGCCCAGGACTGGGAAGGCCAGGGACCGATCCTGATCGCGGTCAACCCGGGCTCTCTGCTGGCCAGCAAGATGGTCAAGGAAGGCTTCGGCGTGCCGGGCAAGGACCTGGGTATCGGTGCTGATATCCTGGTACGTGCGGCACTGGATGAGGAATTCGCCGGCGCCAATGGTCAGTACTTCGACAACGACGCCCAGCGATTCGCACCGCCGCACGCCGACGCACTCGATGATGCGCTGTGCCGTGAAGTGGTCGCGACGATGGAGAAGACGCTCGGCTCTCTGGCTGGCTGAAGCGCGCCGGGAACCGCTGTCACGCTGCAATATGACGCCCCGCTCATGCTGATGATCTCTCAGCGTG
>NZ_CFDJES010000161.1:0-1675 GCF_983723665.1 Cobetia sp.
ACCGCCACTGATACCCTCATCACGGTGGCAGACCTTACCGGCACCGGCGTGCAGGACACCGCGATTGCCAGCCTGGCGCTCGCTCGACTCGCCCAGCGCTAGCGCCGCACGCAGCGACAGCGGGTCATGAAGGCGCGACGGACTTGCCCAGCGCGGCGCCGCATGCGAGGGTCACGCAGTAACGGCAGGAAGCCGTTGACTCCCTCGTCCACTCGGAGCCTGTCGTGACTCGAACCATGCCCTCACCCTCTGCTGCGCCGCGCGCCCTCAATGCTGCCCCCGGGGTAGAGGTCCGCCGCTCACCGCTGGCGGATCTCTGTGCCGACTGCGATGCCGTGACGCTGCTGCCACCGCTATCGCCGCCGGGTGAGGGGTATCTGCGCCATTTCTGCCAGCTGGATTCCCCGCTGGCGGTGTTCGATCTCGACGATACCCTGCTCGATGGCGACTGCACCGGCATGTGGATGCGCTGGATGGCCGCCTGTGGATGGATCGAGGATGTCGAGGCCTTCATGGCCATCGGCGAGCGCCACCAGAGCGAGTATCACGCCGGCACCCTGGACATCCACGAGCACACGGGGCATCTGCTCAGCCCGCTCATCGGGCGGCATCGCGATGAGGTGCGTCGCGAAGTCGATGATTTCGTGGAAGAAATGGTGATGCCGCGTCTGCTGGAAGGCGGCATCGCACGGCTGGCCGAACACGGCGAGGCGGGCCATCGCACCCTGATCATCTCCGCCTCCATGCATCATCTGGTCGGCCCCATCGCCAGTCGTCTGACCGCCGATGGCGCGCTGGCCACCCATCCTGCCTTCGATGAAGAGGGCCGCTTCAC
Source organism: Cobetia sp. (assembly GCF_983723665.1). NCBI lineage: Bacteria > Pseudomonadati > Pseudomonadota > Gammaproteobacteria > Oceanospirillales > Halomonadaceae > Cobetia > Cobetia sp. The sequence goes on from NZ_CFDJES010000161.1 coordinate 836, forward strand.
CGGCGAGACCACCGGCATCGTCACCTTCCGCGAAGGCAAGCTGGCGGCGCTGGATGCCTGGCTGGAAGACGCCAGCCAGCTCAAGCGTGCGCCGCAGGCACTGTGGGGCTACTCCGATTCCCACAACGACCTGCCGCTGCTCGAGCGGGTCGATCATCCCCACGCCACCCAGCCGGATGCGCCGCTGCGCCAGTTCGCCGAAGCGCGTGGCTGGCCGGTGGTCGACTGGCGCCAGTCGCACCTGTCCATCGAATCGGACTGAGCGTGCATGCAGCCGTCGACTGACTCCCATCTTTCCCGCGATCACGGCCCGGATGCCAGAGCCCTGCAGGCGCGCGGCGTCGCGCTGACGGCGCTGGGCGTGTTGCTGATCTCGCCGGATGCGCTGTTGCTGCGCCTCGCCGATGTCGCCGATGGCCCGCTGGTGTTCTGGCGCGGCCTGCTGACGGCCATCGGCTTTGCGCTGATTCTGCTGCTCACCCAGCGCGGCGGGCCAGGCCAGCGCTTCGCCAGTGCGCTGGCGCGCATGCGTGGCTGCGGGCGTACGGGGCTGTGGGTCGCGCTGCTGTTCACCGGCTCCACGCTGGGCTTCGTGCTCGCCAATCAATACACCCGCGCCGGCAATGTGCTGATCATCCTCGCTGCCAGTCCGCTGTTCGCGGCGCTGATGTCGCGGCTATGGCTGGGCGAGCGTCAGCCGCGCCATGTATGGGGCGCGATTCTGGTCTCGCTGGCGGGCATCACGCTGCTGGTGATGGACGAGGCGGGCAACGGCTCACTGACCGGCAATCTGCTCGCGCTGGGCTGCAGCCTGTCACTGGCGGGCAACTTCACGCTGTG
>NZ_CFDJES010000161.1:1775-5656 GCF_983723665.1 Cobetia sp.
CGCGCCGGCTGGCTGGTGCTGCTGTGTCTGGTGCTATCGCCGCTGGGCTTCACGCTGATCCAGCGTGGTCCGCTGTATCTGCCGTCCGCCGAGGTGGCGCTGCTGATGCTGCTGGAAAGCGTGTTCGGCATCCTGTGGGTGTGGTGGGTGCTGGACGAGTCGCTGACCCTGCGCGGCTGGGTGGGCGGCGCCATGGTGCTGGGCGCGATGCTGATCAAGAGCCTGATCGACCGCCGCCTGCGTCACCTGCAGGCCACGCGCACGCCTTCTGCGGATGCGTCTGCGGGCGGCAACTGATACAATCCCGCCCATCCCCGAGTTTATTCACTGTCAAATGACAGCCCTCTGGACGCCTCACGGCGACCGGAGCGAATAGCTCATGGCGCGAAGAAAGCCACAGGGCGACCGGAAACGACGGCGACTTCACGACGCGAGCCAGGCGCGAGCGGCACTGCCCCTGACGGCAGTGATGAAGATTGCAACAACCGGACGCCAGACTGACTCGACAGCGCCAGGATCCAGCACGCACACCACCTTCCCCAACCTGTTGCGGACGACTCGATGACAAGCAGCCTCAAACAGCAGTGGCTCTCCAACCTCCGGCCCGACATCCTGTCCGGCCTGGTGGTGGCGTTGGCCCTGATCCCCGAAGCCATCGCCTTCTCCATCATTGCCGGTGTCGACCCCAAGGTCGGCCTGTATGCCTCCTTCTCCATCGCCGTGGTGACCGCCATCGCCGGTGGCCGTCCGGGCATGATCTCCGCCGCCACCGGTGCCATGGCACTGCTGATGGTCGACCTGGTCAAGGACCACGGCCTGGAATACCTGCTGGCCGCCACCGTGCTGACCGGCGTGATCCAGATCATCTTCGGCTACTTCAAGCTCGGCTCGCTGATGCGCTTCGTGTCGCGCTCGGTGGTCACCGGCTTCGTGAATGCGCTGGCGATCCTGATCTTCATGGCCCAGCTGCCGGAGCTGACCAACGTCACCTGGCACGTCTACGCCATGACGGCGGCCGGTCTCGGCATCATCTACCTGCTGCCGCTGGTGCCGAAGGTCGGCAAGCTGCTGCCGTCGCCGCTGGTCTGCATCATCGTGCTCACCATCTTCGCGATGGTCGTCGGTCTGGATATCCGCACCGTCGGCGACATGGGCGAGCTGCCGGACAGCCTGCCGGTGTTCCTGATTCCGGACATCCCCTTCAATCTGGAAACCCTGTGGATCATCCTGCCGTACTCGCTGCCGCTGGCGGTCGTGGGCCTGCTGGAATCCCTGATGACGGCCACCCTGGTCGATGATCTGACCGATACGCCGTCCGACAAGAACCGTGAGTGCAAGGGCCAGGGCGCGGCCAACGTCGTCACCGGCTTCCTTGGCGGCATGGCGGGTTGCGCGATGATCGGCCAGACGATGATCAACGTGAAGTCCGGCGGTCGTACGCGTCTCTCCACCATGGTGGCGGGTGTCGTGCTGCTGATCCTGGTCGTGTTCCTCGGCCCGTGGGTCTCGCAGATTCCGATGGCCGCACTGGTCGCGGTGATGATCATGGTCTCCATCGGCACCTTCTCCTGGCAGTCGATCCGTGACCTCAAGACCCACCCGATGTCCACCAACATCGTCATGCTGGGCACCGTGGCCGTCGTGGTCGCGACCCACAACCTGGCGATCGGCGTACTGGTCGGCGTGCTGCTCTCGGCGCTGTTCTTCGCCAACAAGATCGGTCAGGTGCTGCATATCGGCAGCGACATGAATGCCGATGGTCGTACCCGCGAATACCGCGTGGTCGGTCAGGTGTTCTTCGCCTCCAGCGAGCAGTTCCAGGCCGGTTTTGACCTCAAGGAGACCGTCGAGCGTGTCGTCATCGACGTCAGCCGTGCACACTTCTGGGACATCACCGCCATCGGCGCGCTGGACACCGTGGTGGTCAAGTTCCGCCGCGAGGGTACCGAGGTCGAGGTGCGTGGCCTCAACGAAGCCAGCGCCACGCTGGTGGATCGCTTCGCGGTGCATGACAAGCCGGATGCGGTCGAGAAACTGATGGGGCATTGATCCCGTTGGCGCCACCCGCCTGATCGAGGGCGGCGCCAGCAGCGTGATTGATGCGTAAAGACGGCGGGCAGTCCTTCACGGGCTGCCCGCCGTTTGCGTTGGTGGGGTCGGAAAGTGGTAATCTCGAAACAGGCGCCTGAAGCGCCACCTTGATCGTCAGCATAAGGAAGCACGCCATGAGCCAATCCTCTGCCAGTGCCCTGACAGGCCATGACAAGGTCACCGCCTGCATTGACGGCTCCGCCTTTGCCGTCTCCGTGTGTGATGCCGCCGTATGGGCAAGCCAACGTCTCTCGGCGCCGCTGAGCTTCCTGCATGTGATCGACCGCCAGGAAGGGGCGGGCGAGACCAACAGTGATCTCTCCGGCAGTATCGGGCTCGGTGCGCGCGAGCATCTGCTGGAAGAGCTCGCCACCCTGGATGAGCAACGCGGGCGTATCGCCCAGGAGCAGGGCCGCCTGATGCTGGAGGCCGCCTACGAGCGCGCCGTGCAGGCGGGTATCGCGGAGCCGCGCCCACGCCAGCGCAATGGAGAGCTGGTCGAGACCCTCGCGGATCTTGAAGACGAGATTCGCCTGCTGGTGATCGGCAAGCGCGGCGAAGGGGCGGAGCAGGCCAGCGAGCACCTGGGCAGCAATCTGGAGCGCGTGATTCGCAGTCTGCATCGTCCGGTGCTGGTGGTGCCGGGCGAGTTCAATCAGCCGACGCGGGTGCTGATCGCCTTCGATTGCAGCACCACCATCAAGCGCGCCGTCGAGGTATTGGCGGCAAGCCCGCTGCTGCAAGGCGCGGAGCTGCATCTGGTGATGGTCGGCGCGGAGTCGGTGGAACATCAGGCTCCGCTGGACGCCGCGCGCGACACCCTCACCGCGGCAGGTTTCAGCGTGCAGGCCAGCTTCAGAGCAGGGGAGGTGGAAGCCTGCCTGCGCGAATATGCCAAGGAGCACGCCATCGACATGCTGGTGATGGGTGCCTACGGCCACTCGCGCATCCGTCAGCTGCTGGTCGGCAGCACCACCACCGAGATGATTCGCAACGCCACGGTGCCGCTGCTGATCCTGCGCTGAGCCGTGTCTGAGTCGCTCAGGCGGCTCTCTGAGCATTGGCTGAGAGCGAGCCGTTTCATCATTGCCGTGACGCCGCGCTTCCGTAATCTCTCGGGCGCGGCGTCTTGCTGTCTGGCGGGTGTCTTCGTATACCGGCAGTCTTGAGTTCACGCACGTTTTCCTGCATCACCGGCAGCACGCGTGAAACAACAGCTGTCACCACAAGAGCCACCACAAGAGCCATCACAAGAGCCCCCATAACTGAAACCACAGGTTCTTCTGATGCAGGGTAATATTCTCCGCAGGTCGCGTTGCGCCGCTCGCGCGAATCTGGAACGCTGAAGGACTGACCTCACCCTGCTTCGCTAGCGGTCTTTTCTGTATCAGCACCGCTGGGGGCATTTTTTCACTACCCAAGAAGAACAGCACAAGGACACTCTCGATGAACATCCAACGCCATGACACCAAGCCGCGCATGAGCCGCGCCGTGATCCACAACAACACCATCTACCTGTGTGGCCAGGTCGCCGGTCCGGACCATCGCTTCGGGAATATCACGGACCAGGCCAACAGCATGCTCGCGCGTGTCGATGCGCTGCTGGAAGAAGTCGGCACCGACCGCGAGCACCTGCTCTCCGCCACCGTCTATCTCAAGACAATGGACGACTTCAAGACCTTCAACGACATCTGGGACACCTGGGTACCACAAGGTCACGCCCCCGCCCGCGCCTGCGTACAAGCCGCCATGGCCAGCCCGGAACTGCTGTGTGAAATTACCGTGGTCGC
>NZ_CFDJES010000162.1:0-5558 GCF_983723665.1 Cobetia sp.
CCGAAGCCTGCGGTTGCCTCGAATGCGCCGTCGTCTTCCGCCGGTGGCTGGGCCGTGCAGGTCGGCAGCTTCGGTGACCCGGCCAATGCCGAGCGTCTCCAGAAGGAGCTGCAGGGCAAGGGTTTCGCGGCATACCGGATCCCGCGTGGCAGCAAGTTGACCGTTGTCTTCGTCGGCCCGTACAAGTCTTCCGAGATCGGTGAGTCCGCACGCTCGCGCTTGCAGCAGCAGGTCAATATCAAGGGCCTGCTGGTACGACGCAAGGAGGGTGAGTGAACGAGCTGGTCTGGATCGATTGGCTATGTCTGGGCCTGATCGGTATCTCGGTACTGCTGGGGCTGATGCGGGGTCTGCTCAGCGAGGCCCTGGGCCTGGCGGGCTGGCTGGTGGCACTGGTCGCGGCACGCCAGTTCGGCGCCGAGGTGGGTGGCCTGCTCGAAGAGATGATCGTCTCGCCGGGCATCCGCACCGCGGTCGGCTTCGTGCTGGTGGTGATCGTGAGCGTACTGATCTGGGGGCTGATGTTGCGCCTGCTGGAACGCTTGATTCATGCGGTCGGCATGGGCGGCTTCAATCGTCTGCTCGGCGGTGTGTTCGGCGCCTTGCGCGCGGCGGTCATACTGGTGCTGATCACCGCCGTGGTGGGGCTGACGCCCCTGCGTGACAGCGCCGACTGGCAGGCCGCCCAGTTGCGGCCGACGCTTGAGCAGCTGCGCGACTGGTCGTTGGCTCGCTATCGTGAGTGGGATACGGGCGGTGACTGGGGCCAGAGCGTGTCGCTGCCGGATTCCACCAGCGGCACCCGGCTCAAGCAGCAGGCCAGCGGTCTGATCGACAGCGCCCAGCGAGAAGGGCGTGCGTTGAGCGACAGCCTCAGCCAGCAGGCGCTGCAGTCGTTCACGCGCCAGGATGCCACGCAGGGCCAGCCCTCGCTGGAGGCGTTGCTCAGGGGCAGCACCGCTGGCGAGGCCGCAAGCCGCAATGCGGGTGGTGAGCAGTGACAGGCAGGATCTTCAGCGCCGGGCATCGTGGCCCGGCGTTGTCGTTTTCGGCATTCGGCACGCGTTGCTGAAGCCTCATGCGGGGCAGTCGAAGGGGTTGACCCATCGGTCAGGTGTTGCCTGCATGGGGGGGCAGGCCTGACAATTGCGCCGTGTGAGCACTCATATTGCCATATGGACGGGCGCCGGCAGTCGCCAGCGTGCGCTTCCCTATCCAAGTGTGTATTAGTGAGGTAATGACGGGATGTGCGGGATTGTAGGTTTGATGGCCAACGCCTCGGTCAACCAGGCGCTGTATGACGCGCTGACCGTATTGCAGCACCGCGGGCAGGACGCCGCGGGCATGATGACCTGGCACGAAGGTCGTTTCCTGCTGCGCAAGAGCAATGGTCTGGTGCGTGATGTCTTCCGCACTCGTCACATGCAGCGTCTCAAGGGCAACATGGGGATCGGCCATGTTCGCTACCCGACCGCCGGTTCCTCCAGCGAGGCGGAATCACAGCCGTTCTATGTCAACTCGCCTTACGGCATCACGCTGGCGCACAACGGCAACCTGACCAACTCCGACCAGCTCAAGCAGGAGTTGTTCTCCTCTGATCTGCGTCACATCAACACCAGCTCCGATTCCGAGGTGCTGCTCAACGTCTTCGCTCACGAGCTGGGCAAGCAGGGCATGCGTCTGGGCGCCGGTGATGTGTTCGATGCCGTGCGTCGTGTGCATCGTCGCTGCAAGGGCGGCTACGCGGCCGTCTCGATCATCAACGGCACTGGCCTGGTCGCTTTCCGCGATCCGCACGGCATCCGTCCGGCGTGTTTCGGCAAGCGTGACTCCGCCGAAGGCGTCGAGTACATGATCGCCTCCGAATCCGTGGCGCTCGACGTCGCCGGCTTCGAGCTGATCCGTGACCTGGCCCCGGGCGAAGCGGTATTCATCGACATGGAGCGTGAGCTGCACACCCTGCAGTGCGCGGATGATCCGGTTCTCAAGCCGTGCATCTTCGAACACGTCTACCTGGCGCGTCCGGATTCCCTGCTTGACGGTGCCTACGTCTATGGCACCCGCATGCGCATGGGCGAGAAGCTGGCCGACAAGATCGTGCGGGAATGGCCGGAGCAGGACATCGATGTCGTGATTCCGATCCCCGATACCTCGCGCACCTCTGCCCTCGAGCTGGCCCAGCATCTGGGAGTGACTTACCGCGAAGGCTTCATGAAGAACCGCTATATCGGCCGTACCTTCATCATGCCGGGTCAGACACTGCGCAAGAAGTCCGTGCGTCAGAAGCTAAACGCCATCGATATCGAGTTTGCCGGCAAGAACGTGCTGCTGGTGGACGATTCCATCGTGCGCGGTACCACCTGCAACGAGATCATCCAGATGGCGCGCGAAGCGGGCGCCAAGAACGTCTACTTCGCCTCGGCAGCACCGGCGGTTCGCTATCCCAACGTCTACGGCATCGACATGCCGGCGGCGGAAGAGCTGATCGCCCATGACCGTACCGAGAAGGAAATCGCGGACCTGATCGGCGCTGACCGCCTGTTCTATCAGGACCTCGACGACCTGAAGGACGCCTGTCGTGAAGTCAATCCGGCGCTGGATGAGTTCGATTGCTCCGTGTTCGACGGTGTCTACGTGACCGGCGATATCGACGAAGCCTATCTGAACGACCTGCGTGCCTCGCGCAATGATGGCGCCAAGAGCGCTGGCGAGACCCACGCGGTGGTGGATCTGCACAACGATTCGGAAGATCTCGACTGATCCGGCTGCCTGCCATCCTCGGCAGGCAATCACGCGATGAGCGAACCGCAACGGGCTCCGGAGAAATCCGGGGCCCGTTGCGCGTTCAAAACCGGTAACATTGGCGCATCGCTTTTCCTTCTTCTTCTTGCTGTCGACGCGACCCGAAATGCTGAAGACGCGACATGTCACAGCGGCGCGTGACGCTGGATCGTGATTCACAGGGCAGTAGATTCCATCAGTAGAGGTACTGGACACCATGCACGACGACAATCTTTCCCGCGCCGGTCTTTCCCGCGATGAGCTGGGCCTCGAGACGCTCGCCATCCGTGCCGGTCACCTGCGCGGTGCCGAGCAGGAACACGGCGAGCCCATCTACACCACCTCAAGCTTCGTCTATGGCAGCGCCGCTGAGGCCGCAGCCAAGTTCGGGGGCGATGAAGCCGGTAACATCTACTCGCGCTTCACCAATCCGACGGTGCGCTTCTTCGAGGAGCGCCTGGCGGCGATGGAAGGCGGTGAGCGTTGCGTGGCAACCAGTTCCGGCATGGCCGCGATCATGTCCACCGTGCTGGCGTTGCTGGAATCCGGCGATGAAATCGTCGCGTCGCGTTCCATCTTCGGTTCGAGTGTCAGCCTGTTCACCAAGTACTTCGGCAAGCTGGGCATCACCACGCGCTTCGTCGAACTGAAGGATCTGGATGCCTGGCGCGACGCGATCACGCCGGCCACCAAGCTGTTGTTCGCCGAGACGCCGTCCAATCCGCTGTCCGAGCTTGGCGATATCAAGGCATTGGCGGCGCTGGCCCATGAGAACGACGCCTGGCTCGCCATCGACAACTGCTTCTGTACGCCGGCTCTGCAGCGCCCGCTGACGCTGGGCGCCGATATCGTCATCCACTCCGCCACCAAGTATCTCGATGGTCAGGGCCGGACGCTGGGTGGCGCCGTGGTGGGAAGCTCCTCGCTGATGGAGGAGGTCTATGGCGTGGTGCGTACCTGCGGGCCGTGCCTGAGCCCCTTCAACGCCTGGGTCTTCCTCAAGGGCCTGGAGACGCTGAACATTCGCATGGAAGCCCACTGTGCACGCGCGCTGACGCTGGCACATTGGCTGGAATCGCATCCGGCCATCGAGCGGGTGCATTACTCCGGACTTGAGAGCCATCCGCAGCATGAACTGGCCAAGGCCCAGCAGAAGGCCTTCGGTGCGGTGCTGGGGGTGGTGGTCAAGGGCGGCCGCGAGGCGGCCTGGTCGGTGGTCGATGCGACGCGCATCCTGTCGATCACCGGCAACCTGGGCGACGTGAAGACCACCATCACGCACCCAGCCACCACGACTCACGGTCGCCTAAGCGATGAACAGAAAGCGGCCGCCGGCATCGAAGAGGGCCTGCTGCGTATTGCTGTCGGCCTGGAAGACCTCGACGACATCAAGCGTGATCTGGCGCGCGGACTTGATCGCCTCGCGAGCTGAGTCCCGTAACGCCTGCCTTTGCACACCAACGCCCGGTTCTGCCGGGCGTTGGTGTCTCTGGACAATTTCGCTGGTGTTGCCCTCAAGGGTTGGCGTCCGTTCGGGCACTGGTTAAGCTCTTGCTCAAAGAACCTGCCAGCTCGATGGTCAGGTGGAGACTGTCATCAGGAGCACCTCATGTGGCGTAATTCTCGACGGGGCTGGGGCTGGCCTGTCATCGTGATGCATTGGCTGTCGGCGCTGGCCATCGTCGGGCTCTTCGCGCTGGGCTGGTGGATGACGTCGCTTGGCTATTACGATGCCTGGTACCAGCTCGGTCCGTGGTGGCATCGCTCGGTCGGGGTGATATTGCTGGTGCTGACGCTGGTGCGGCTCGCCTGGCGCTGGAGCCAGACGACCCCGCAGGCGCACGGCACGCGCAATGAACAGCGCGCGGCGCTGGTCGGGCATGTGCTGCTCTACGTGCTGATGCTGGTGGTGATGATCTCGGGTTACCTCATTTCCACCGCTGACGGGCGTGGCATCAAGGTATTCGATCTCTTCGAGGTGCCGGCAGTGATCTCGGGGCTGAAGGATCAGGCATCGCTGGCAGGTGAGGTGCATTGGTATGCTGCCTGTGTGCTGATCATCCTGTCGCTGGGGCATGCGGCGGCGGCATTCAAGCATCACCTGCTGGATGGGCAGGACACGTTGCGGCGCATGATTCGGCCGCTGCGCTGACGAAAAGGAAGGCGTTGGGTACGCTCGAACGCCAGATGTGACGAAACCTCTCAAGGAGCACCAACATGAACAAGACATCCTTCCTCGGCAAGTCACTGGTGGCAGGTCTCATGGCGGCGTCGTTGCCGCTGATGGCGGGTCAGGCACAGGCCTCCGATTACACGATCGATACCGATGGCCAGCACGCCTTCATCCAGTTCAAGATCAGCCATCTGGGCTACTCCTACGTGCTGGGGCAGTTCAAGGAGTTCAGTGGTGATTTCTCCTATGACCAGGGCAAGCCGGAAGATGCGAAAGTGTCGGTAGAGGTCGATGTCGATAGCCTGGACAGCGCCCACGCCGAACGCGACAAGCACATCAAGTCGGCCGACTTCCTGGATGTCTCCCAATATCCGACGGCGACCTTCACCTCGACCGGCTTCGAGTCCACTGGCGATGGTTCCGGCAAGCTGAAGGGTGACTTGACGCTGCACGGCCAGACGCAGCCCGTGACCCTGGATGTGGATCATATCGGCGGCGGTGAAGACCCGTGGGGCGGCTACCGTCAGGGCTTTGAAGGCACCACCACGCTGAAGCTCGCCGATTACGGCATCGATACATCCAAGCTTGGCCCGAATGCGGCCAC
>NZ_CFDJES010000163.1:0-5557 GCF_983723665.1 Cobetia sp.
CGGTCAGCGTTGAGCTCGCGGGCGGCTTCCAGCACTTCCTCGACATGGCCCTTGACCTTCACGCCACGCCATTCGCGCGCCAGATTGCCGTCGGCGTCGATCAGGAAGGTGGAGCGCACCACGCCGAGACTTTCCTTGCCCATGAATTTCTTCATGTGAATGACGTCAAAGATCTTGCACAGGGTCTCGTCCGGGTCGCTGATCAGCTCGAACGGGTAGCCCTGTTTTGCCCGGAAGTTCTCGTGGGTGCGCAGGCTGTCGCGGGAAACGCCGAGAATCACGGTGTTGGCCGCTTCGAATTCCTCGAGGTTGTCGCGGAAGTCACCGCCTTCGGTGGTGCAGCCCGGCGTGTGGTCCTTCGGGTAGAAATAGATGACGGCTTGCTTGCCCTTGAGGCTGGCCGGAGTGACTTCGGTGTCACTGGTGGCCTGGGCGGTAAAGTCGGGAATTGGCTGACCGAGGCTGACGCTCATCGTGCTCTCCTGGCGATGACTGACGGCCATGTGGCGGCTGACAGTGCTGAATGATGAAAAAAACCGGCAGTGATGGGCATCGCGCTTGCCCGCTTCTGCGGTGTGTCCTGCATTACACGCAGGGCGTCCTGACTTGTCAAAGACAGGGCAGAACTCTTGTGTTTCACCGTCTTGGCGACCGGCGCCATCGCGCCCATCCACCGTGCATCTGCCCCGTGGACAGGCGAGGGAATCCACCGCTTTGCACAACCGGTGCAGATGGCGTCTGTACAGGCTTCGATGGTCTTTGTAACATCATCACCCTTGACGCGACTCGCGTGTCGGCGTGCCCACGCAATCAGAGTCCGGCGTCAACCAATTTATGTCAGATGTCTGTCCCCGAGATCCGTTGTTTCAACAGCGCAGGGACACGCCTGGCGCATCAGGCACCAGAGGAGAATTCGAGGGATGATCACAGGTAGCATTGTCGCACTGGCGACCCCGATGAAGGCCACCGGCGAGATCGACTGGGACGCCCTGCGCCAGCTGGTCGCCTTCCACCTCGAAAATGGCACCGATGCCATCGTCGCCGCCGGCACTACCGGCGAGCCGACCACCATGTCCTTCGCGGAGCACTTCGATGTCATCCGCTGTGTGGTCGAGACGGTCGCCGGCAAGATTCCGGTCATTGCCGGCACGGGCGCCAACGCCACCTCTGAAGCGGTCGAGCTGGCTCGCTACGCCAAGGAAGTCGGTGCGGATTACTGCCTCTCCGTGGCGCCGTACTACAACAAGCCGACCCAGGAAGGGCTCTACCAGCACTTCAAGGCCGTCGCCGAGCAGGCCGGTATCCCGGTCATTCTCTACAACGTGCCGGGTCGTACCTGCTCCGATATCTACAACGAGACGGTCTTCCGTCTCGCCGAGCTCGACAACATCGTCGGCCTCAAGGATGCCACCGGCAACCTGGAGCGTGGTCAGGAACTGATCGACCGCCTCAAGGGCACTGACTTCGCGCTCTACTCCGGCGATGACCCCACGGCCTGCGACTTCATCCTGATGGGCGGCCACGGCGATATCTCCGTGACGGCCAACGTCGCGCCGCGCCTGATGCACGAGATGTGTGAAGCCGCCGTGGCCGGCGATGCCGAGCGCGCTCACCAGATCAACACGCGCCTGATGCCGCTGCACTCCGCGATGGGCGTCGAGTCCAACCCGATCCCGGTCAAGTTCGCCATGCATCGCATGGGCCTGTCGCCGGAGTCCGGCGTGCGTCTGCCGCTGACCTGGCTGTCCGAGCAGTACCACTCCACGGTCGAGGAAGCACTGCAACTGGCCGAGGTGCTCAACTGATGAGTCAGCGTTTCGTGCCACTGGCCCTGCTGACGGCGCTCGCGGTCGCAGGCTGTTCCAGTGATGGCTACTACTACGATCGCAACAGCGAGTATGCCGATGCCAGCATCGCGCCGCCGCTGGAGCTGCCGGACACGATCAATCGTGGTGATTACCAGGATTCCATGCCAGTGCCGCAGGCCAGCAGTGACTTCCTGGCCAGCGACGACTTCGAGGCACCGCGCCCCCAGCCGCTGGCGACCAGCGAGCAGGGCGGGCGTGAGTTCGTCGCCATGCGTCAGAGCGGCGATGCCCGCTGGCTGGCCGTGAACGCCGCGCCGGCAGCGGTGTGGACGCGTCTGCAGTCCTTCGTGCGCGACCAGGGCCTTGATGTGCAGAGCATCGATGCCGGCAAGGGCGAGATCACCACGGCCCAGGGCATCATCAGCGTCAGCCAGGGGCTGCGTGCCGATGCCTCCGAAGTGCGTTGTCAGCAGGGCGGCGATGTCGCCGGCAGCTGCCTGAACGCGCTGAGCGGCTATCTGGCCGCGTCTTCCGCCGATAGTGGTGTCTCGCTGGCGGCCCAGTCGCTCAGCCGTGATGACCGCGTGCGCCTGGAAGGCCGCGATGGCACCTGGCAGGTCGATCTGGCGCTGGACACCGAGCGCAGCTGGGCCGAGCTGCTCTATCAGCTGCAGAAGAACTTCAACACCGACTACCAGACGCTGACCGATCAGGACCGCTCGCGTGGCGAGTTCATGGTCGATTACATCCCGCGTGAAGAGCGTGATGGCGGCTGGTTGGGTATCGGTGGCGATGGTGATCCGGTACCGATGGTACTCAAGCTGCGCGCCGAGAATGACCACACCCTGGTCACGGCGACCCGTGCCGATGGTGAAGAGACCACGCCGGCACTGGCGCGTGAGCTGCTCGACGCCGTGGCGTCGACACTGCGCTGAGCATGTGGCTCGACACGCCTTGCGCCGCCTCATCTGACGACTCGTCGGGTGAGGCGGCTGCGTCGTTTCAGATCCCCCTCCCGGTGGCAGGCAGTGGGGCGCTGGCGGCCGCCCGTGGGCCGAGTGGCGACGCTCAGGGCGTGATGGCGATGGCGTCGCTGGGCAGCGGCAGCAAGGGCAACGGCACGCTGATCCGCACTCGCGAGGCACTGGTGCTGGTCGATTGCGGCTTCACCCTCAAGGAGACCGAGGCCCGCCTGGCGCGCCTCGGGGTGCATCCCTCGCAGCTGGACGCCGTGCTGGTCACGCATGAACATGGTGATCACCTGAGCGGCGTGGGGCCGCTGGCGCGTCGTCATGGTGTGCCGGTGCATCTGACCACCGGCACCTGGCTTGCCGGGCGTGCCAAGAAGCTCGGTGCGCTGCCGAGTCGCCATCTGATCACGCCGCAGCAGGAGTTCGCGATCAAGGATCTCGAGATTCTGCCGGTCACGGTGCCCCACGATGCGCGCGAGCCGGTGCAGTTCGTGTTCAACCGGCGCGGTGAGACGGCCACGCGTCGCCTCGGCGTGCTGACCGATCTCGGCCATGTCAGTGAGCATGTGCTGCAGTGCTTTGCCGATTGCGATGCGCTGGTGATGGAGTTCAACCACGATCCGCAGATGCTGGCCAGCGGGCCGTATCCGCCCAGCCTCAAGCGGCGGGTCGGGGGGCGGCTCGGTCACCTGGCCAATGCCCAGGCGTGTGCCGCCTTGCCCTATCTGGGGCTGGCGCGCCTGCAGCGGCTGGTGGCCTCGCACCTGTCGGAGAGCAACAACCATCCGTCATTGGCCCGGGAGGCACTGGCCCCCTGGCTTGCGGATGACGATAGTCGCCTGATCATCGCCGCGCAGGACAGCGGCTTTGGCTGGCAGGCCATCGCCTGATATTCATGACGCCCGGTCGCTTCGCGATCGGGCGTTTGTGATTCTGGATGAGCTGACCAGATGGACAGCTCTCGAATCACGCCATACACCAACGCCACAGTCCTTCTCGACTGGGCGTGACAGACTCAAGCGTGATCGATTCATCGTCGACCGCCTCAACACTCGACGCGTCTAGCGTCATCAGGGGGAATCTCATGGAAAAGCGTGAAGAGCTCTACGCTGGCAAGGCCAAATCCGTCTTCGTCACTGACGACCCGGATCTTCTGCTGCTGGAATTCCGCGACGATACCAGCGCCTTCGACGGCAAGCGTATCGAGCAGCTGGATCGCAAGGGCATGGTCAACAACAAGTTCAATGCCTTCATCATGGAGAAACTCAAGGCGGCCGGTATCCCGACCCACTTCGAGCGTCTGGTCAGCGACAACGAATGTCTGGTCAAGCGTCTCGACATGATGGCGGTGGAGTGCGTGGTGCGTAACATCTCCGCCGGTTCACTGGTGCGTCGTCTGGGGGTCGAGGAAGGCATCGAGCTCAATCCGCCGACCTTTGAGCTGTTCCTCAAGAACGACGAGAAGGGCGACCCGATGATCAACGAGTCGCTGGTCGAGACCTTCGGCTGGGCAGAGCCCAAGCACCTGGCACGCGCCAAGGAACTGACCTTCCAGGTCAACGACATCCTCAAGCAGCTGTTCCTCGACGGCGGCATCCTGCTGGTCGACTACAAGCTCGAGTTCGGTGTCTTCAAGGGTGAGGTCGTGCTGGGTGACGAATTCTCGCCGGACGGCTGCCGTCTGTGGGATGCCGAGACGCGCGAGAAGCTCGACAAGGACCGCTTCCGTCAGGGCCTGGGCGGCGTGATCGAAGCCTACGAGGAAGTCGGTCGCCGTATCGGTATCGATTTCTCGGCCTGAGCCTGAATCTGGGGCAAAGTCTGAGGTGATGCACTGACGCTCTGACGTCACAGACAGCGCATCAAGGAACGGCCCCCTGCCAATGGCAGGGGGCCGTTCTTGTTTGGCAGGCGCCAAGTGTCTGGCCGGGAACGTAGCTGTGAGGAAAGAAGCGTGGCGCTTCAGGAGGCGCGCAGGCTGGCCAGGTCGATCACCTGGCGGGCGACAGCCGCGAGGGCGTGGTCCTGGCCTTCGTCATCCAGGCTGCCATCCTCGTGGAAGGCGCTGGCGGCACGCGAGACCGCGATCTGCTGGGGCGCGACCAGCATGCCGAGGTTGTTCAGGTACAGGCGCACGAAGGGCAGCGCGCGCATGCCGCCCATGGCACCCGGTGAGGCCGAGACGATGCCGACCGGCATGCCGCGCAAGGCGTCCATGCCGCTCTGGCCATCCGCCGCCGGGCGTGATAGCCAGTCGAAGGTGTTCTTGAGCAGCGGGCTGAAGAAGCCGTTGTATTCCGGCGTCGCCAGCAGCAGCCCCTGATGGCTGGCCAGCATCTCCTGCAGGCGGTCGGCGCTGGCGGGACGGCCATTGGCCTCTTCGCTGTCGCCATCGTAGAGCGGCATCGGGAAGTCGTTGAGATCGAGCAGACTGACCTCGGCACCTTCCTGCCGGGCGTGGTGCGCCAGGCGCTCGATCAGGCGTCGATTGACGGAGGCCTTGCGGGTACTGGCGGCAAAGGCAAGCAGACGGATACTCATGCGGCGGACTCCCGGTGAAACGAGTGGAGATGAAGGAACGCACGCCCAGTATGGTCAGGTCTCGTGACGGTTTGCCAATCCAATCTGGCATTGTCTTGATCTGGCGCGCGCAATCCTTCGATCCGCTTCATGCAAGGCGTTGACCCCCATTGGCAAGGCGCTGCCCTGGCTCGCGCAGGGGCTTGATCAGACGGCCACGATGGCCGCGACCTCCATCGTCAAGGAGCCATCGGGTTG
>NZ_CFDJES010000164.1:0-5516 GCF_983723665.1 Cobetia sp.
CCGCCAGACGTGACAGCCAGCGAGCCAGCGGCTTGTCAGCTGACGGGGTCTTCGGCTCACCCGCATCGGTCAACCAGCGATCACGCACCTGCCACAACGGCAGAACGCCCTGCTCGTATTCGCGCAGCTGTTCCGTCTCGCGGGCCGCCAGCGGATACCAGCCACGACCGGCGTGAGTATCGATAAACGTAACAGGAGATTCTTTACGTAATAGTTGCTCGGCCAGGGTGGTGGCGAGCAGGTGCTTGTGCAGGTCGGCAAAATTGCCAGCGTGATAGGCGTGCTGATAGGCGAGCAAGAGCGCCTCCTTGATACGGCGATATCTGCCACATCCAGCGAGGCAGCAGATAGAAATCGGGGGGCGGCGACGAGAGGAAAACCAGACAAGGCCGCCGAAGGGGCTGAAGGATAGCAGAGATGATCACTTGTCACCCCAAAAGCCGTGCTTGCCAAGCAACGAGGCCCACGCAAATGCGCAGGCCTCGTGGTCATTCACCGTCATGTCGCCATGACAGCTGATGGGTCTCAGCTTTCCATCGGCGTCAGCGTGATCTCGACGCGACGGTTCTGGGCGCGCCCGGAGGCGGTGTCGTTGGATGCCACCGGGCTGGCTTCACCATAACCGCGCATGTTCAGACGGTTGAAGGCGATGCCACCACTGGCCAGATAGTTGCCGACGGCCTGGGCACGCAGCTCGGACAGGTTCTGGTTGTAATTGCTGGCACCGGTGGAATCGGTATAGCCCGCGATGTTGACGCGAGTCTCGTCGTATTCCTTGAGCACGGTGATGACGCCATCCATGACCGGCTGAATCTGGCCGGACAGGGTGCTGGAGTCGGAGCCGAAGGTGACGTTGGACGGCATGTTGAGGATGATCTGGTCGCCGACACGGGTCACGCTGACACCGGTGCCCTGCAGCTGATCACGCAGCTTGGCTTCCTGAACATCCATGTAATAGCCGATACCACCGCCCGCGGCGGCACCCGCAGCGGCGCCGATCAGCGCCTTGTCGAGACGATGGTTACCACTCTTGGTCGCCCCGGCGATTGCGCCGACGACCGCACCGATGCCGGCACCCTTCGCCGCACTGGAGGTCTGCTGCTCATTGGTATACGGGTTGGTCGTGGAACAACCCGCCATCGCGACGGCGGCTGCCAACGGCAGGGCCAGGAGTACAGACTTCTTCATGGTAACGCTCCCTATCTACACACTCATTAAAGGCAAGACGACAATTGCGCAAATAATCGTCATGCCTCCGATAATGCCTGATCAATCAGGTGTCGAACATGGCCAGCAGGTCATTGAGGAACAATAAGCCCTGCGGCGTGGCGCGCAACAGCACGTCATCCTCAACGATGAGCCCGCGCGAGCGCGCCTGGCTCAGGCCCGGCTCCAATGCCTCGCGATCCAGCCCGGTCGTGCGACGCAGATCCTCGAAGCTGACACCCCCGGTCAAGCGCAGTGCATTCATCATGAACTCCAGCGCCAGCTCATCGCGGTCAATTTCCTGCTGACCCGCCACGAACCCGCGAGGGTCCTGCATCCTGCGCAAGTACGCTTCAGGCTGACGACTTTTCCAACGGCGTTGGAGTTGCAACTCGCCGTTCAAGTTCCCTGCCGAGTCGGTCTTCAACAACGTCAACTTGCCGTGCGCGCCCGCTCCGATGCCCAGGTAATCACCGAATTTCCAGTAATTGAGGTTATGACGCGCGCTGCGCCCTTCAAGGGCATAGGCGGAAATCTCGTAACGACGGAAACCGGCAGCCTCCAGCTCGGCGTGACCGTGATCCTGGATATCCCACAGCAGGTCATCTTCCGGCAGTACCGGCGGGCGCGAATAGAACTCGGTATTCGGCTCCAGCGTCAATTGATACCAGGACAGATGGGTCGGCTTGAGTGCCAGCGCACGCCGGATATCATCCAGCGCGGTCTCCAATGTCTGGCCCGGCAGGCCATGCATCAGATCAATATTGAAATTGTCGAAGCCCGCCGCCCGTGCGCTGGCCACCGCGCGCCCGGCTTCTTCAGCGGAGTGGATGCGCCCCAGCACCTCGAGCTGCTCCGGCTGGAAGGTCTGCACGCCCAATGACAAGCGATTGATGCCGGCGGCACGATAGGCGGCAAAGCGGCCCTGCTCCAGTGTGCCGGGGTTGGCCTCCAGCGTGACCTCGCAGTCGGCAGAGAACGTCATGCGCGCCCGCAGGCCATCGAACAGTCGCTGGTAAGCCGCCCCGCTCAGCAGACTCGGCGTGCCGCCGCCGATGAAGATGCTGTGCAATTCACGCTCGGGCTGGCCCTGCAGCAACTGCAGGTCCTGATCGAGATCGGCCAGCAGTGCCGTGATGTATTCCTCTTCAGGCAAGCCGGCATCACGCCCGACCCCGTGGGAGTTGAAGTCACAGTAAGGGCACTTGCGCACGCACCACGGCACGTGAATATAGAGCGACAGAGGCGGCAGGTTCGCGGCGGACATCACGCCTGACCGCTCTGCGCTGCAAGCGCCTCGAGCAACTGCTGCATCGCACGTCCCCGGTGGCTGAGACGGTTCTTGGTCTCGGCATCCAGGGCCGCGGCGGTCATGCCATGCTCCGGCAGCCAGAAAAGCGGGTCATAGCCGAAGCCACCCTCGCCTTGTGGCGCGTCAAGGACACGTCCCTCCCAACTGGCCTGAACGATGATCGGCACCGGGTCTGCCGCATGGCGCAGATAGACGAGCACGCACCAGTAGCGCGCCGTACGCGCTTGCTCAGGCACGCCCTCAAGCGCTGCCAACAGGGCGGCGTTGTTGTCACCATCACCGCTACCTTGCTGACGCCGCGCGGCAAAGCGTGCGGAATAGATGCCCGGCTCCCCGCCCAGCGCATCGACTTCGATCCCGGAATCATCGGCCAGCGCCGGCAGGCCGGTGACCTCTGCGGCGTGGCGCGCCTTGATCAACGCATTCTCGACGAAGGTCAGCCCTGTCTCTTCGGCGTCACTCACTCCCAGCTGCCCTTGAGGCATCGGTTCGATCCCCAGCGGTGCGAGCAAGTGGGAAAATTCACGTAGCTTGCCGGCATTGCCACTGGCCAGTACGAGAGAAGAAGCGGACATGTGAATCTCCGGGATAGGAACAACGAGAATGCGGCCGCGTGTGAGTCACACGGGCAAGGCGCTTGCAGCACCCCATTCTAGCGCGTGAGTCCGGTGCGTACACGCGAGGGGTCTGCGCCAGGCACGACTGAGATCCATGGTGTCATGGGCCGATGTCACTCATGTGCTCAACTTGAAGACTGACAGGCCGATACAGGCTATCTGCCTCAGCGCGGGCTAATGCCTGTGCAGGATTTGTCTGTGCCTCGCGGCTCAAGCAAGTAAACATCAACCGAAAAAAACCCGTAACTCGATGTTTTGTATAGCCTTTAAGTGGGAAATAAAAGAAATGGGCGTTATGCCATCTAACACTATGCGCAGCGCCAGCCCCCAGGTGTCACTCGACTAGACTTCAAGACAACCATCGAATCACCGTGGATTCATGTCTCCGCCTCAGCCTGCTGATGATGAGCCCCCCAAAACGCTTGCGACAGGAGCGCCCCATGACTGCTACCAGAGTCCTGTTCGTGACAAGCCCTTCACCGCAGACCGAACTGTTCGTCGAGTACCTGCAAGAGACACTGAAATGTGTCGTCGAGGCCTGCCACCATGAAGCCCCACTGCCGTCATCTCCCTGCCTGGTGCTGATCGACAGCACCCAGTGCAGTCTGGCCCAGATGATGCGATGGAGCCATATCGACAAGATCGCTGCCTTCAATGTCGAACATGAAGACGATGCCATCTCACTACTTCTGAATATTCCTTTCAGCGGGATCTTCTATCGCCAGGACAGCCTTGAACAAATCAGCAAGGGTATCGGCAAGATACTCGAGAATGAAAACTGGCTGACTCGCAATATCATGCAGACGTTGATTCGTCATTATCGTCAACAACAACAGATTGCCTTCCAGCCTGTCATGGGACTGACACAACGAGAACTGGAAATATTGTCACTCATAGCGTCACAGCAAAGTAATGCAGATATCGCGCATAGATTGATGTTGAGCCAGCACACCGTGAAGTCTCATTTATATAACATCTTTCGCAAGATCAGAGTCCACAACCGCCATCAGGCGATCCAGTGGGCCCACGAGCACCTCAACCTTTACATCCCCAAGCGCACGACGGAGCCGGAATCCTGAGGCTCAGGTGACGCTGGACGAGCATCTCTTCCAGCAGGTGGATCTGTGAGGTCACCACAGCGGCAGAGCATGTCCCACGCCGGCTACGCGTAGTAAACGCTTCACTTATCAAGAGTGAAATGGCTCATGCTCGGAGCCGCGTCGCATTCCTGACACCCTTCGAATCAAGAGATACAAAAAGACAAGCCCGGTTACATAATGACATTAAAGAGACGCCTTCCAGCATTAGATTCATGGTACCTTTGAACCAGTGGAAAGCTTGGTAAAAAAAGCGCAAAGGTCTGGTTTTCATTGCACTCTCGAGAAGGGTCATCATGACCGGCGCTAATTTCATCAGGTTTACGTACTGTTTTTCCTATTCTTTTTCTGGGTCAAATCAGGACTGGAGGGGAAGGATAAACTGGTTATTTTAGCAAGTACTGATTAGAGGTTGCCTTATCCCCACTATCGCGCAATCCTATAAAGGTGCTCAGCGCGTAATGCCCGACGTGAATGAGTGCAGTGCTACACGACTCACCCAACCACACTTCAGATATGGCTCCGCCAAGAAAAATCGGTACGACAACTCAGAGGTCTCGCACCATGATTACAGGGAACGCAATGGTGCTGCTGGTGACTGACTGCAATCCGCAGTCAGCGCTTTTCATGGATTACATTCGCCAGCAGCTTGAGTGTCAGGTGGCTTCCGCAAGCCCCGACGAGGATTACACACCCGGGCAGGCAGAAAGAACGATAGTGCTGCTGGACACCGACCACGTCGATGAAGGCACGATGCAACGCTGGGATGCAGATGCCAGCCAGGATGCCAGCGCAGAGCTGGCCGCTATCAACATCAGTGATGAAGAGGAAGCTGCCAGCCTGCTGGTCAGCACCCATCTTCAAGGCGTGTTCTACCGACAGGACAGCCTCTCACTGATCAGCAAGGGCATCGCGAAACTGCTGGAAGGCGACATGTGGATGTCCCGACCGCTGATGACCCGCCTGCTGGATTTCTATCGCCGTCAGCAGCTCAACGCCTATCGCCCGGTCTGTGGTCTGACCCAGCGTGAGGTGGAAATCATCGGCTTGCTGGGCACGGGTGCCTCGAATACCGAGATTGCTGACCAGCTGTTCGTCAGTGAACACACGGTCAAGTCACATCTCTACAACATCTTCCGCAAGATCAAGGTGCATAACCGCATTCAGGCCATGAACTGGGCACGTCAGAACCTGGCAATGCCTGTCTCGCGCACCCCACGCATCGCTCGCAGAGCACAGATGTCGTGAACGGTCGGGGCATGACAAGCCGCCAGGTGGTCGCCT
>NZ_CFDJES010000165.1:0-5379 GCF_983723665.1 Cobetia sp.
GCCAGCGCCTGCTCAAGCGGCATGGCACTGTCACACAGCGTGAAGACGGCACTGACCCCCTCATCATGGGCGGCTTGCCAGCCCTCGGCCAGTCGCCCCGCCAACACGATGGCGGGCACCCCGGCGGCTCGCGCGGCACGCGCGGCACCGATGGGGGTCTTGCCGCCCAGGCTCTGGCCATCCAGGCCGCCTTCCCCGGTGATCAGCAGATCACAGCCCGCCAGGCGCTCGCTCACGTTGAGGCGCTCCATCACCAGCTCGATGCCCGGACGCAACTCGCCATTCAACCAGGCCGCCACCGCGTAGCCCATGCCGCCTGCGGCCCCTGCACCGGCCAACTGCTGCTGGTCTGCGCCCAGCACTTCCGCGCTCAGGCGCGCGAAGTGGCCCAGTGCCGCATCCAGCTCCTCGACCACCGCGGCATCGGCGCCCTTCTGCGGGCCGAACACGGCGCTCGCGCCGCGCGGACCACACAGGGGGTTGTCGACATCGACCGCGGCAGACACCTTGAGGTTGGCCAGGCGTGGGTCCAGCGCAGTGACGTCCAGGCTCGCCAGACGCGCAAGGGCCGCGCCACCTGCGGGCAGCTCATTGCCATCAGCGTCGAGCAGACGCAGCCCGAGCGCGCGCAGCATGCCGCTGCCGCCATCGTTGGTGGCGCTGCCGCCCAGCGTGACGATCAGCCGCTCGGCACCGGCGTCCAGCGCCGCCAGGATCAGCTCGCCCACGCCATGCGTGTCGGCGACCCGCGCGTCGCGCTCATCAGGGCTGACCAGATGCAGACCACTGGCTTCGGCCAGCTCGACGATGGCCGTGCGGCTACCCGGCTGCCAGCCCCACTGGGCGGTGACGTCACGCCCGAGCGGATCACGCACCTGAGCGCTGCGCGCCTCGATGGGGTCTGCTTCACTGGCCGCCGCCAACAACGCCGCCAGCGTGCCCTCACCGCCATCCCCCAGCGGGCAGAGATCGATCTGTGCCTCGGGCAGTACCCGGCGAACACCACGCGCCATGGCTTCGGCGGCATCACTGGCTGCCAGCGCTTCCTTGAAGCTGTCAGGAGCAATCAACATACGCGGCGAACCAGCAGAAGCGGAGGCAGCAGAAGCGGAGGAGGCAGCAGAAGCAGAGACAGTCATGCAGACATTCCTTGTCGAAAGTGAAGGAGCGAATGGGGGCAACTCAGCACAAGATACCCCCATGATACGCTGTCATTGGTGCCATGCGGCAGCCTGAAACGCAAACTGCCACCCGTCGGTCTCCCGAGGGTGGCAGTGGCAGCACAGGCTGACAGCAGTGACTTACTTGACCAGACGCGTCTCGGTGGGCGCCAGCGTGACCTTGCCTTCGCGCTTCAGGTGACCGATGGCGCGCTTGAAGTTGGCCTTGCTGGCACCGAAGGCTTCACTGATGGCTTCCGGTTCGCTCTTGTCACCCAGCGGCAGCACGCCCTGACTGGCTTCCAGCGCGGCCAGAATGCGGTCCGCCAGCTGCTGATGGCCGGCCGGACCCGGCGCCTGCGGCGTGAGATCGACATTGCCGTTGCCGTCATTCTTCAACACCCACAGACGCAGACGGTTGCCGATGCGCAGACGCGTGAAGATACGGTCGTGGTGCACCAGGCCCCAATGGGCGTTGTCGATGATGATCTTCATGCCCAGGTCGGTGCGCGCAGCGACCAGACCGGAGACTTCCTGGCCCGCGGTATAGGTGGCCGGGGTCTTGTCGAGCCAGCGATCCAGACGCATCGAGGCGACCATGCGGTCACTGTGCTTGTCGAGACCGACGTGCACCATGGCGAACTGGCCGGCCTTGAGCTCACGCTTGCGCTCGCCGTAGGGCAGCAGCAGGTCCTTGCCCAGGCCATTGTCGAGGAAGGTGCCGATGTCATTGACCTCGACCACCTTGAGCGCGGCGAATTCACCGACCATGGCACGCGGATAGCGCGTGGTGGCCAGCAGGCGGTCTTCATCATCCAGGCTGACGAAGACTTCGACTTCGTCACCGATGTCGGCCCCCGCCGGAATGAAGGGCGTCGGCAGCAGGATTTCCCCGCGATCCCCACCATCGAGGAAGACGCCGAAGCCGACCCGCTTGGTGATCGTCAGGGTGTTGCGCTGGCCGATAGCGAGCGGAGCAGACATATAACCTCTCTTTGCGCGTTGTCGGGTGCCGAAGCGGCCCGCATGGCGCAGATATTACGTACGAATAGGGTGAAACGCTTTGAAAGCGACGCGTCCGGTCATGTGGAGTGAAGCACCGGGCTGGACAAGCGTAGCGCCAGCGACGAGACATGACGCTTTCAAAGCGAATCTGTTGATCCAGAAAACATGCGAATCAGTGACTCTCACGACACCGCAAATCAGCGAATCAAACGAAGACAGCACCGCACGCCGATAGCGAACGGTGCTGAGAATGGCGATCGCCAGTCACTTGCGCGCTGGATCAATCGCGGAAGTTGTTGAACTGCAGCGGCAGCTCGAGGCTCTCATCGCCCTTGAGCAGCGCCATGGCGCCCTGCAGGTCGTCACGCTTCTTGCCGGTGACGCGGACCTTCTCGCCCTGAATCTGTGCCTGGACCTTGAGCTTGGCATCCTTGAGCGCCTTGACGATCTTCTTGGCGGTCGGCTGGTCCAGCCCCTGACGCAGCACCAGCTGCTGACGGGCACGCACGCCAGCGGTGTCGGCGTCCTTCTCTTCCAGGCAGCGCACGTCGATGCCGCGCGCGATCAGACGACCCTTGAGCAGCTCGATCATCTGACGCAGCTGGAAGTCGGCATCGGCTTCCAGGTTGACGTTCTCTTCCTTCTCGAGTTCGAAGCTGGCAGTCACGCCCTTGAAATCGAAGCGCGTCGCGAGTTCGCGATTGGCCTGATCGACGGCATTCTGAACTTCGTGCTTGTCGAGTTCGGAGACAATATCGAATGACGGCATGGGAGCGATTCCTTTGAAGCCATGAAGAATAAACAGCGCATCCTAGCCCATGGGGGCCACGCGCGCCATGCCCCTGGCTCAGGCGGCGCCGGCATTCACCGTCGAGGGCGGCCCCGGGTGCGCTTCACCGGCCTCACCGGCCGCGAGTTCCTCAGCCACCGGCGCCGGCGAATCCAGCGTCAATGCCTTGCGCATCTTCCAGGCGGCGGCCCCGTCGGCATAGTAATCGCGCAGGCGACCACACTTCTCGAAGCCGTGACGCTCGTAGAGCGCGATCGCCGCGCCATTGCCGGTATGCACCTCAAGATCGAACTGCGTACAGCCCTGCGCGATGGCCAGCTGCTCAAGCGATGTGAGCATGCGCTGGGCAAGGCCGCGGCCACGCGATTCCGGATGCAGGCAGAAGGAGTAGAGTCGCGCCCGGCGTGAATTGCGCCGAAACAGCACGGTGCCATAGCCGAGCACGCTGCGCAGCGGCGTGGCGTCATCGCGCTCGACGCTACCGGCCGGCCATAGCGCGGCCATGACATCGTCCACCGCCGGAGCGGACGGGATGACATCGTCATCGGGCTGGATGATCACCAGGGTACGGGCATGGGCACGCAGAATCAGATGGGACAGCTGACGACGACTGAACCAGTCGCTGTCGAAACTGACTTCCTCGAGCTCTACCAGAGCGTCGAGATCGGCCCGGATGGCCGGGCGCAGAATGGGGGTCATGGTGCAGGCTCTCCCGCCTGTCAGCGCCCTGACGCCGTCCGAGGATCAGCGTGTCGCGGGGCGGTAGCAATGCGCTGCATTCTGGGCATGCAGGCGCGTCTTGTCTTGGTCTCTTTGCATGAAATTATTTCACTTTCCAGCCTATTGCGATGACGGGGATTGTTTCTCATGATGCGCGCATTCGGCACCGCTTCGGTGCCCGCCTTGCGAGGCTTCGCAATGTCCCGCCTGCGTATCGTGGTTGACCGTGTTTCTGACTGGCGCGCCTTCTATCCCAGTGATGATGTCATCAGCGCCCATGACTTTCTTTCCGAACTCTCAAGCGATGCGCCAGCCCAGCGCGCCGACGATGCGCCGCAGCCCGCCACCCACGTCATCAACCTGTGCGGCGGACTGGATTATCTGGGCATCGGCTATTACGTCTCGCTGCTGGCCCAGGCGCGCGGCCAGAAGGCGCTGCCGTCGGTGGAGACCCTCAATCAGCTGTCACGCAAGTCGCTGATCGACATGGAACTGGGCGGCATCCGCGTGCTGCTCGAGGAACTGACACGCAAGGGCGCCCTGCCCGCACCGCAAGGCGTGACGCATGGGGCTGGCAAGCCGCCACGCCTCGACCTGCTGCTGACCTTCGGCGAGAGCGCAGACCCCGCGCTTGCGCGTCTCGCACGCAAGCTGTTCGAGCGTCTGCCTTGCCCGCTGCTGGAGGTGCGTCTTGAAGGCCGTGGCGATCATTGGGTGCTCAAGCGAGTGCGCCCGCAATCCCTGAGCCACCTGGCAGCGGCGGATGAAGACCGCTTCGCCCAGGCGCTCAATCGCCATTCGCGCAAGGTGTGGCGCACGCCCAAGGCACGCCGCCATTACCGCTTCGATCTCGCCATGCTGGTCGACCCGGACGAGGCGCTGCCGCCGTCCAACCGCACCGCGCTCAAGCATTTCATCCGCGAAGGACGGCGCCTGGGCATCGATGTCAGCCTGATCACCCGGCGCGATGAAGGCCGTCTGGCCGAGTTCGATGGCCTGTTCATCCGCGAGACGACCAGTCTGGATCACCACACCTATCGCATGGCCAAGCGTGCCGAGCACGAAGGGCTGGTGGTGATCGATGACAGCCAGTCGATCCTGCGCTGCACCAACAAGGTCTTCCTGCATGAGCTTCTCAAGGCACGTGGTCTGAGTGCCCCACAGGGTCGCCTGATCCATCGGGGCGAACTGCGCCAGCTGGCCGAGCGCGGTCAGCACATGCGCTACCCGCTGGTGATGAAGGTGCCGGATGGCGCCTTCTCCCGCGGCATCGTCAAGATCGATGGCCCCGAGACACTGGTGCGCGAAGCCGAGCGGCTGTTCCATGATTCCGCCCTGCTGCTGTTGCAGGAGTGGCTGCCGACCGAGTTCGACTGGCGCATCGGCGTGCTCGACGGCAAGCTGCTGTTCGCTAGCCGTTACTACATGGCACGTGGCCATTGGCAGATCTACGACCACAGCGGCGCGCGTACCCGCTCCGGCGGCTTCGCGACGGTCGACCCGAGCGAGGTGCCAGCGGCCGTGATCAAGGCGGCCCTGAAGGCGACGCGTCTGATCGGCGACGGCCTCTACGGCGTCGACTTGAAGCAGCTGGAGGACCGAGTGGTGGTCATCGAGGTCAACGACAACCCGAATCTGGATGCCGGCGTCGAGGATGTGGTGCTGGGACGCGAGCTCTACCGGCGCGTGATGCAGGTATTTCTG
>NZ_CFDJES010000166.1:0-3060 GCF_983723665.1 Cobetia sp.
GCATTCAGGGTCTCGGCGATGGCGTTGTGACCCAGCGACTCCTCACGCCAGCGCGCGCCGGGGTGCAACAGGGCGGCGTCATTGCCCAGCAGCTGTTGATGGCCGTAGCTTGCCAGCACCACGCCGTCGCGGTCGGTCAGCACCAGACACGCCTGCCAGTGATCGAGCAGGTTGAGGGTATGGCCGGCCACCGCTGACGCCACCGTCGCCATCAGGCTGGCGGCCTGACGCTGACGCCAGACGAGCTCCTCCGGCGGACACCTGAGGGTTGAGGGCGGCAGCGCCGAGGGAAGAGAAGAGGGAAGAGAAGAGGAGGGAGCAGGGGGAAGCGCCGCCGCAGGCGTTGTGGAGGCGGCGCCTGGATCGAGCGCCTGATCCTCCGCGTGGCGAGCTGAATGATTGGCCGAATGGTGGGCAGCGTGGCGCGCTGAGTGCTTGGCGGTGTGGGGTAGTGGCATGCGATGTCCCTTGTGCGGCGGGCCTTTCAGGCCTCTGTTGTTATTGGTGCTGTTATCGATGCTGTGATCGGTCTGGGGGAGTGTTCACGGCAATGTTCACTTGTGCGTGGTGAGTGTTCAGTTCCGAGGACTCCAGTGTGCAGACACTGTTCATCAGAGTAGCGGCAGACGCGGCGGATGACGGGCTAGACCATGGTCTGCCCCTGCCTTGGTCGCATCTGGCAAGTGGCTGAATGATCGACAGAAGAGCGGAATCCGGCGCCCTCCGAGGGGCGATGGAGGCTGTCTGTGGGCAGGGGGTTGCGCGCGGCTGGCACAGGGTTCGCTTGAGGATAGTCACCAGGTGGGTGTGAACACTCGGCAGTGGTTGGCCGTGTCCTTGCCCCGATGACTTTCACCAGACGAGACAGCGCCATGTCCTTGAGCCTTGAGGCGGTCACCCGCCGGGTTGGCCGCGAGACCCATATCGACAGGGTGGACCTGACCTTCGAGCCCGGCTCCTTCAATGTGCTGCTGGGACGCACCCTGTCCGGCAAGACGTCGCTGATGCGCCTGATGGCGGGTCTCGATGTGCCCAGTGACGGGCGCATCGTGATGAACGGCGAGGACGTGACCGGCCGTCCAGTGCGCGAGCGCAACATCTCGATGGTCTATCAGCAGTTCATCAACTACCCGAGCCTGAGCGTCTACGACAACATCGCCTCGCCTTTGAAGCTGGCGCGCATGGCGCCCGAGGAAATCCGCCGCCGCGTGCACGAGATCGCCGAGATGCTGCATATCGAGCAGTTTCTTGCGCGTCAGCCGGCGGAGTTGTCCGGTGGCCAGCAGCAGCGCACGGCCATGGCGCGGGCGCTGGTCAAGGACGCCGACCTGGTGCTGTTCGATGAGCCGCTGGTCAATCTCGACTACAAGCTGCGCGAAGAACTGCGCCACGAGATGCGCAGCCTGTTCGCGACCCGCAACACCATTGCCGTCTACGCCACCACCGAGCCCGGCGAGGCGCTGGCACTCGGCGGCACCACCACCCTGATGCATGAAGGGCGGGTGCTGCAGTCCGGGCCTACCGAGGCCGTCTACCATCATCCACTGAGTGTCGAGGCGGCGAAGCTCTACTCCGAGCCGCAGATCAATCTGTTCGAGGCCGAGGTGCGCGGACGTGAGCTGGCGTTCTCCGGCGCGGCCAGTGCCGGCGAGCAGGGCAGCCGTTTCGTGCTGCCCACGCCACTGGCGGGGATCGAGAGCGGGGCCTACCGCTTCGGCATCCGCCCCAGCCATCTGGGGCTGGCACCTCTGGCCGATGATGATCTGGAGTTCGCCGTCACGGTGGATATCGCCGAGATCTCCGGCTCCGAGACCTTCCTGCATGTCAGCAATGACGATCACTCGCTGGTCCTGCATCTGGCCGGCATCCACGACTTCGCCGTGGATGATGCCATCCGCGTCTATGCCCCCGCCCACAAGCTGTTCGTCTATGCCGCCGATGGTGGTGACGGGGCGGAACAGCATGGCGATGGGGCACTGATCCGCTCGCCCGAGCGACCCACCACGACTGGCGGAGGGCTGGCCTGATGGCGGAAATACACCTCAATGATCTGGCGCACAGCTACCTGGCGGCGCCCACCGCGGACAGTGATTACGCCATCCGGCGCATGAATCATGTCTGGCAGCAGGGCGGCGCCTATGCACTGCTCGGCCCGTCGGGGTGTGGCAAGAGCACGCTGCTCAACATCATCTCCGGGCTGCTGGCCCCCTCCGAGGGCGAGGTGCGCTTCGATGATCGCGTGGTCAATCGGCTGCCGCCGGAAGAGCGCAACATTGCCCAGGTTTTCCAGTTCCCGGTGGTCTACGACACCATGACGGTCTTCGACAATCTGGCCTTCCCGCTGCGCAATCAGCGCCAGCCGGAGCACAAGGTGCAGTCCCGGGTGCGTGAGATCGCCCAGGTGCTGGAGCTGGAAGACCTGCTGACGCGGCGTGCCAGCAACCTGACGGCCGACGAGAAGCAGAAGGTCTCGATGGGCCGTGGCCTGGTGCGCGATGACGTGGCCGCCATCCTGTTCGATGAACCGCTGACGGTCATCGACCCCCACCTCAAGTGGAAGCTGCGCCGCAAGCTCAAGCAGATCCACGAGCAGTTCAACATCACCATGGTCTACGTCACCCATGATCAGCTGGAGGCCTCGACCTTCGCCGACAAGATCGCGGTGATGTACGAGGGCCGCATCGTGCAGTTCGGCACCCCGCGCGAGCTGTTCGAGGACCCCGCTCACACCTTCGTGGGCTACTTCATCGGCTCACCGGGCATGAACCTGGCCAGCATCACGCTGGAATCGCAGGGCGTGCGGCTCGGCACGGGGGAGGATGCACCCTTGCTGCATCTTCCACGAGCGCTGCTAGCGACACTGGCGGAGCGCAAGGGCGAGTTGAAACTGGGCATTCGCCCCGAATTCGTCGAGCTCGAGGCCAGCGACAGCTCATCAGCGGCGGCGGTTCCCGACACCCGCGAGCATTGGCTGAGTGGTCAGGTCACGCTGGTGCAGGACCTGGGGACCTACAAGGTGGTGGATCTCGACATCGGTGGCGGCTGCCTGTTCAAGGCGCG
>NZ_CFDJES010000166.1:3160-5366 GCF_983723665.1 Cobetia sp.
AACGCCTGATGCAACGCACACACAACAATCGCGCCTGGTGGCTGGTGCTGCCGGTAGTCATCGTGGTGGCATTCTCGGCCATCATCCCGATGATGACGGTGGTCAACTACTCGGTGCAGGACATCTTCGACCCCTCCACGCGCTTCTTCGTCGGCACCGAGTGGTATCGCGAGATCCTGCGTGACGAGCGCCTGCACGATTCGCTGATCCGTCAGTTCGTCTATTCATTCGCGGTGCTAGCCATCGAGATTCCGCTGGGGATCGCCGTGGCGCTCTCGATGCCGCGCAAGGGCTTCATGGTCTCGCTGTGCATGATTCTGCTGGCCTTGCCGCTGCTGATCCCCTGGAATGTGGTCGGCACCATCTGGCAGATCATCGGTCGTGAGGACATCGGTCTCTACGGCTGGGCGCTGGGCCAGCTGGGCATCGACTACAACTACGCCTCCAATCCGGCTGACGCCTGGGTGACGGTGCTGGTGATGGATGTCTGGCACTGGACGTCGCTGGTGGCGTTGCTGTGCTATTCGGGGCTACGTGCCATTCCCGATGTCTATTACCAGGCCGCGCGTATCGACCGTGCCTCGCCCTGGGCCGTGTTCCGCTACATCCAGCTGCCCAAGCTCAAGAGCGTGCTGTTGATCGGCATCATGTTGCGCTTCATGGACAGCTTCATGATCTACACCGAGCCCTTCGTGCTCACCGGTGGCGGGCCGGGTACCACCACCACCTTCCTGTCCCAGACCTTGACCCAGATGGCGATCGGCCAGTTCGATCTCGGACGTGCCGCAGCCTTCTCGCTGATCTACTTCCTCATCATCCTGCTGGTCTCGTGGCTGTTCTATACCGCCATGACCCATCAGGACAGTGACGACGCCTGAGGAGACGAGTGATGACCACACGCAAGCGTCTGGTAATGACGATCTATCTGCTGTTCCTGCTGGTGCCGATCTACTGGCTGCTGATCATGTCCTTCAAGTCGAATCAGGAGATTCTCGGCGGCCTGACCCTGTGGCCCGAGAACTTCACCTTCGACAACTATCGGGTGATCTTCACCGACCCCAGCTGGTACATGGGCTACCTCAACTCGATGAGCTACGTGGTGCTCAACATGCTCATCTCGCTGGCGGTGGCGCTGCCGGCGGCCTATGCCTTCTCGCGCTATCGCTTCCTGGGCGACAAGCATCTGTTCTTCTGGCTGCTGACCAATCGCATGGCGCCGCCGGCGGTCTTCCTGCTGCCGTTCTTCCAGCTCTATTCCTCGGTGGGGCTGTTCGATACCCCGCTGGCGGTGGCACTCGCGCACTGTCTGTTCAACGTGCCGCTGGCGGTCTGGATTCTGGAAGGCTTCATGTCCGGCGTACCCAAGGAGATCGATGAGACGGCCTATATCGACGGCTACAGCTTCCCGCGCTTCTTCCTGACGCTGTTCATTCCGATGATTCGCCCGGGAATCGGGGTGACCGCCTTCTTCTGCTTCATGTTCTCGTGGGTGGAGCTGTTGCTGGCGCGAACCCTGACCTCGACGGAGGCGAAACCGATAGCGGCGGTGATGACGCGAACGGTCTCGGCCTCGGGCATCGACTGGGGCGTGCTGGCCGCCGCCGGTGCCCTGACGCTGATTCCCGGCATTCTGGTGATCTACTTCGTGCGCAACCATGTCGCCAAGGGCTTCGCCCTGGGCCGGGTGTGATCGTCACCAGGCCGAGCGCCGCTGTCATTGCCGTCAGCAAGTCTCTGCTGGCGGCCCACAAGAGGACATGATGATGGAATGGATGGCCTGGACACTGCCCACGTCACTCTTCTTTGCCGGTATCGGCACCCTGCTGCTGGGCATGACCGCCTGGCAGTTCGTGACCCCGACGCTGAGTCGGCAGGGATTTCTGCCCATCGCGACCACGCGGGGCGACAGACTGTTCATCGGCCTGCTCTCCAGCGGCTGGCTGCATCTGCTGTGGTTGGGCTTTACCGATCAGGTGCTGTGGATGATCAGCATCGTGTGTGTCGTCTGGATGCTGGTGTTGATGAAGTGGGGATGAAGTGGGGATGACATGCGGGGAGATGTGAAGAGGAGAGAGCGCTGACGACAGGCAGCGTCGCCCGGTGGCAACACGGAACCGGACAGCCTGAGGGGAGTCCCAAGCGGTTCTGACTGGCATCCGCCAGTGTCATTCGCCGCTCTGGAATCTCGTTGCATGTCGTCATCTCG
>NZ_CFDJES010000167.1:0-5235 GCF_983723665.1 Cobetia sp.
ATGACGAAGCTGGCATGCTTGATGCCTTGGATGGAAGGCGTGACTACAACATCCAACAACACGCGGAGAGACGCCATGACCGCACGCACGCCAACTCAGATCGCTCAGCAATGGCTCGATGATTTCGAGTCCTCCCTGACTCAGCGCGATATCGCCCGGGTTCTCTCGTTGTTTGGCGAGGAATGCTACTGGCGCGATTTGATCGCCTTCACCTGGAATCTCAAGACGTCGGAGGGCAAGGACGAGATCCAGTCGATGCTCGCGGCGACCCTCGAGCATGTCGCTCCCTCTCGCTGGCAACTGGATGGCGAGGCCAGTGAGGCCGGCGGCATCGTCGAGGCCTGGTTCACCTTCGAGACCGCCGATGCACGCGGCAAGGGCTTGTTGCGCCTGAAGGAAGGGCGCTGCTGGACGCTGTTGACCGCCATGCGCGAACTCAAGGAATTTCCCGAGCCGCTGGGCATGCAGCGCCCCAAGGGCGCCGAGCATGGTGCCAACAAGCAGCGTGAGACCTGGCTTGAGTCGCGTCAGCGCGAAGAGGCCGAGCTGGGCTACGAGCGCCAGCCGTATTGCGTGATCATCGGTGGCGGTCAGGGCGGCATCGGGCTGGCCGCAAGGCTCAGACAGATGGATGTGCCGACCATCGTGATCGACAAGAATCCGCGTGCGGGCGATGCCTGGCGCAATCGCTACAAGTCCCTGTGTCTGCATGATCCGGTGTGGTACGACCACATGCCCTACATCCCCTTCCCGGCAAACTGGCCGGTGTTCGCGCCCAAGGACAAGGTCGCGGACTGGCTGGAGATGTACACCAAGATCATGGAGCTCAATTACTGGAGCTCCACGGCCTGTGAGAGTGCGCACTTCGATGAGGCGAGCGGCGAGTGGGTGGTCGAGGTGGTACGCGACGGCAAGCCCGTGACCTTGCGGCCCAAGCAACTGGTGCTGGCCACGGGCATGTCGGGCATGCCCAATGTGCCGCACTTTCCGGGGGCCGAAACCTTCGAAGGTGAGCAGCAACACTCCAGCCAGCACCCGGGGCCGGATGCCTATCGTGGCAAGAAGGTGGTCGTGGTGGGCGCCAACAATTCCGCTCACGATATCTGCGCCGCGCTGTGGGAGCACGACGCGGATGTGACCATGCTGCAGCGCTCCTCCACGCATGTGGTGAAGTCCAACTCGCTGATGGAAGAGGCGCTGGGGCCGCTCTATTCCGAGCAGGCGGTGCAAAACGGCATCGATCACCACAAGGCGGACCTGATCTTTGCCTCGATTCCCTACCGGATACTGCCTGACTTCCAGCGCCCGATCTTCGAGGCGATCCGCAAGCGCGACGCCGACTACTACCGTCGGCTGGAGGCGGCAGGCTTCCTGCTCGATTTCGGCGATGACGACTCGGGCCTGTTCCTGAAATACCTGCGCCGCGGCTCCGGCTACTACATCGATGTGGGCGCCTGTGATCTGGTCGCCAATGGTGACATCAAGCTGCGCAGTGGCGTCGGCATCGAGCGCATCAATCCGCGCTCGGTCATCTTGACCGATGGCTCGGAATTGCCCGCTGATCTGATCGTCTATGCCACCGGCTACGGCTCGATGAATGGCTGGGCGGCACGCATCATCTCGCAGGACGTCGCCGACAAGGTCGGAAAATGCTGGGGCATGGGCTCCGATACGCTCAAGGACCCCGGGCCCTGGGAGGGCGAGCTGCGCAACATGTGGAAGCCGACCCAGCAGCAGGCGTTATGGTTCCACGGCGGCAACTTGCACCAATCCCGTCACTATTCCCAGTATCTGGCGCTGCAGCTCAAGGCGCGGCTCGAGGGTATCCCGACGCCGGTCTACGGCCTTCAGGAAGTCCACCACCTGAGCTGAGGCCAGTGGCGCTGGACCGTGTGCCAGCGTCATGGCAGCAGCGCAGCATTTGCAGATTTCAGTGAGAGATTCAGGAGACGACTCATGCAACTGAACGACAAGATTGCACTGGTGACAGGGGGTGGGCGCGGTATTGGCCAGGGGATCGCGCTGGCATTGGCCAAGGCGGGCGCGGATGTCGTGGTGGCGGATCTGGACCTCGCCATCGCCCGCGAGACGGCGGCAAAAGTGGAGGCACTGGGTAGACGGTGTCTGGCGCTACAGGTCGATGTCGCGGATGCGGCGTCCGTGCGGCGCTTGATTGAAGAGGCAGAGGTCGGACTCGGCCCGCTCGATATCGCCGTCAACAATGCCGGCATCATCGGCATCCATTCCATCGATGCGCTGACGGTGGAGGAGTGGGACCGCGTCATGAACGTCAATGCGCGAGGTACCTTCTTGTGTACTCAGGCCGAGGTCGCCGTGATGCGCTCACGCCGCGTCGGGCGGATCATCAACGTGGCCTCGATGGCCGGCAAGGTCGGCTTTCCTGATCTGTCGCACTACTGTGCCTCGAAGTTCGCGGTCATCGGCTTTACCAATGCCGTCGCCAAGGAAGTGGCAGCGGAAGGCATCACCGTCAACGCGATCTGCCCGGGCGTGGTGGGCACCGGCATGTGGCGGGGCGAGAGTGGGCTCTCGGCACGCTGGAGTCAGGAAGGCGAAAGCGAGCCCGCTGCATGGGAGCGCCTGCAGAAGAGCCTGCTGCCCCAGGGAGTCGCCCAGACACCTGAGGACATGGGGCAGCTGGTGGTCTACCTCGCCCAGGCCGAACACGTGACAGGGCAGGCCATCGCCGTCGATGGTGGCTTCACGCTGTAAGCTAGCGCTGATCATGGTTCGATACATGATGACAGCACGAGACAGGCCACCTTCGCTAATGGAAGGCGGCCTGATTGTCGTGACGGCTCCTGACTTCTGTCACTTGAAGGCTTTATGACCCTCGCTCATGGGGCGGTCTACTCTGCAACCGCGTAGGCTCATGCGGTTATCTGTCAGCGTGTTAGTGCCCCCGTAGTACGTCATCGCTCAAGCACTTAGGGCGAATCGAGCAGGTGCGTACCAGAGGGTCGAGTGATCAAACGTCAAGGGATCAGGCGGCGTTCCTTCATGGCCTCAAGGTGCTGAATGAGACTCTGGGGTGAGTGGCGACACATTTCTGCAAAGCCGGCTTGGCGAGCCTTCGTCAAATCAAAGACAGCGTCCTCTTCGACATGGAAGATGAAATCTCCGAAGCCACCTTGGGCAATCTTGTCGATATCTGTCTCGGCAAGTCCTTGGCGCTCTGCAAGCGTCTTCCAAGTGCCTGACACGGCAGCGAGACGTGTCTCCAACGAAATAGGTTGAGGCTCGCCGGTCTCAAGCCCAAACCAGTTGGCGATCTCTGGCCAGACGTGGCGCCACCGAATCTGATCACCATTGGTGACGTTATAGGGCCCTTGCTGGTTCTCTGCGATGGCCCACAGGGCGGCTTTGCCCACCAGATCGGCATCGCAGATGTTCAGCAAGATATCGTAGGCACGCGCCGTACCGGGAAATTGCATGGCAACACCGAGCTCCCGGCAAAGCGTGCCATAGAGACCGATAAGGTTACCGAGGTTCATGGCTGAACCCAGGGAATGGCCTATCACGATGTCGGGACGCAATGCGGTCCAACGAATTCCCTTGCCTTCGAGTTCGCGAGCCAGATCTTCATGCTCGAAATACAGGTTGGGGGGGAAATGCCGGCTGTCCTCTTCTCGAGCCGGTGTTTTGTAGACCCCGAGGTGAGCACCGTAGACCTTCCCGCCCTGTACGAAGACCTGGTGCTCGATTGACGCTTGGGATTCTTCAAGCACCTGGAAGAGGTGCCGCATCATGTCGCCATTCTGTTGTGCTTCAGTGGCAGGGTCCGGATCCGGTTTCAAGGCGGCGTAAAATACGTGCGTCACGCTGCTCAGTACATCACTTGCATCTCGCAAAGAGGCAATATCCAAGAGATCGGCGCTGATGTGGTGTCCGCTTCCCGGACCCTCTGAGGAGCGAGAGAGTGTCGTGACTCGCCATCCTGCCTCTTCAAAGGCCAATGTTGCTGCACGGCCGATGACGCCACTGGCACCAGCGACTAATAGGTGATGTTGGCTCATGAGACTCTCCTGTCCTGTGGCGCATGATCATGGGAGGGGTCGCCCATGACGTCGGCCCTGACAGTGGCATTGTTTGTTTTGCTAATAAATGCTCGACTGATGAATTCATCCTTCACTATATGGTGAATAATGGATCGCTTGGCGTTAATGAAACTTTTTGTGGATATCTGTGAGCGTGGGTCAATGGCGGCGGTGGCCCGTCAGCGAGGCCAGTCCCCGTCATTGGTCACCCAAGCCTTACAGAAGCTTGAGCAGCAGGTCGGGGCCAAGCTTATCGTCAGAACAACGCGTGCCATGCATTTGACGGCGGAAGGCGAACAATTTCGAGACGACAGCGAAAGGATCCTGGCCGAGTATGACAAGGCTCTTGAGCGGATCTCGGGCACAGGGTCGCTGAGTGGCACCATCAGGCTGACGGCGACCAATGATTTTGGCCGCACGCGCCTACCACGGCTGATCGATCAGTTCCTGATACAGCACCCGGAAGTAAAATTTGAACTCGTGCTATCCGATGGAGTGTTGGACCTGGTCGATGAACGATTTGATCTGGCCATTCGTCATGGGCCGATGGCGGACTCAAGCTTGACGTCACGACGTCTCGTCAGTACCCATCGTGTTGTGTGTGCGGCACCTGCTTATTGGCAGGACGCAGGGCGCCCCCAACACCCATCAGAGCTGTCATCCCACCAGTGCATGGTGCTCGCTCGCCCAGGAGCGCCCCAGAACCATTGGGAGTTCCAGGAGGCAGGGCAGGTATTTTCCGTGACGGTGGCGGGGAACCGAATGGCCAGCGATGGTGGCGCGTTGCGCGAGTGGGCGATCGCAGGGGCTGGAGTGATATTTAAATCGATGGTGGATGTGGCAGAGGATATTGAGGTCGGACGACTGGAAGTTGTGCTGAATGACTATCAGGATTCCTGAAGTGAATCTGTACGCCGTGTTTCCGGAAGGCAGATATGCAAGTCGACGGATCAGTACCTTCATCGAATTTCTTCACGACAAGCTTGGCAGTGAGAGAGAGGCCTCACACTGCCAGAGTCGTGCATCCAGCTCTCGCGCTTGAGGGCTGCCGGGGAGTGGCAAGGGCAAAGAACGACCCACATCATGTCTATGGCAGGCTGGGCCTCGGATGGCCAATCCGGTTGTAGTGGTCAAGTGTTTTTGGCCACCGATCTTTGAGCATTCCAGTAGTTCTTTT
>NZ_CFDJES010000168.1:0-5234 GCF_983723665.1 Cobetia sp.
CTACCCACTCTGGATACTGCTATGGCTGTCTTATCAATCGAGCACTCAAGGCAATAAAGCCAGCACGCTCAGGACTTACCTGAGTCGTCTGACGCCCACCTCCATGATGATGTTGCCCGATATCCCATGGTTGGCTCTCTGGGATGGAGAACTGATGGAGGCAATCAGCGAACAGCTACCCACTCAGAAAGGCTGGGACACTTCGACGTGCCACAACTTCTTCCAGACGTTCAATCAGTTCATCAGCTTTTGCCAAGGCAACGATCGATTAACGGGTATTCCTCCCGTACAGGGTGAGGGAGGTCGTTTCATCAGTACATTGCGTACACATCTGATCATGCCACACGAGGCAGAACACCTGACCCGGGCGCTCTCCAGAAGACGGAGTGGATTACGGCGCAGCTGGCTGATCGCC
Organism: Cobetia sp.; assembly: GCF_983723665.1. Lineage (NCBI taxonomy): Bacteria > Pseudomonadati > Pseudomonadota > Gammaproteobacteria > Oceanospirillales > Halomonadaceae > Cobetia > Cobetia sp. Next base: position 416 of record NZ_CFDJES010000168.1, read on the forward strand.
TTCCTCCTTGGCTACTACGGGGGCCTGCGAGCTGGAGAAGTCATGGCATTGACACTGCATGACGTCATCATCAATCAGCCAGGAGATGACGGCCCCACCTACTGTTACGTAGAAATCCATGCTGGCAAGACTGCAAATGCTCGGCGCAGCGTTCCTCTTCATCTTCTGATATCCCCAGAGTTGATGACGCTGGTGAGAGAGTGGATTGATAGACGCCGAGAGTCCTTTGCTGGCCAGCAGCGTTTGAAGAACATTGCCTTGCTGGGGCCAGAAAGCTCTCCGCTGGGCTATTCAAGAGAGAGCTTGCTGACCCCGCTCATGGCATGGGCCCGGCAGTCTCTCCGCGGTGCTCTCACACCCGGATTGGAGCTGGAGGACATCCACTTCGACTTTCATCTCTTGAGGCACAATGCAATCTCGTGGCTCGTACTGCGCCTCTACAGCGACGACTACCCTCAGCTTCTGGATCGCCTTTCCTCCACCTGCCGAGGACATTGGTCCTTCACTCCTGCAGCACTGGCGAACTGCCGCCGAGCGGTCTACGACGTACTGGAAAGAGATGCCAAGGCACGAGGTCACCGTCTCGAGTTACTCGCCAAGTTGATCGGGCACCGCAACTCTCAAACACTGACACATCACTACACGCATGTGCTGGGTGAGATACATGGTGAGGTACTTCTGGAGCTGATGAAGCGACGCTGAAGGCGAAGATCGCATACTCGCATACTGGCTGTCGCCTTTCGAAGCCGAAGCGCAGGTGGTCGACGGGCTAGAGATAGCCCAACCCCGATGTATCACCCTCCATCACTTGCGGTGTTGCACTCAGAGTCCACCTGCGCCATCTCACGCTCGGCAACCAGGATGAGTCAGGAGGTACAGTAGGCTGTCCGAGCCTGTACACACGGATGGAGCATTAGCAGTTCATGCGTGGTGCGATGATCTCCTTGACACTTTGACAGACTGATCGCCCCAAATTGTCCTGAAAGGGAAAAATTGCAGCACTTGCAACCCGCACACCAACTATTTTCCCTATAGGGAAAAATTCAGGACTACTCCAGTATATCCACCCAATTATCCCTATAGGGAAATTTTTAAGTATACTAAATTGTTTACAACAACCCGCTTTCTTATCGTGAAAGGTCTTAGCATGCCCCTATCGCAAGCAGTTCCCATTCATGATGCCGCAACGCTTGGCAAGTTGATTCGCCGCGCTCGCAAGCAGCAAGGGCTAAATCTTGAAACCCTCGCAGGTCTTTGCGGGTTGAGCATTCGCTTTCTGAGTGAGTTGGAAAACGGCCGTGACAGCTGCGGGTTGGGTCGCATATTGATCGTACTTGATACGCTAGGCATCGAGCTGTCCGCTGTTCCTCCGGAGGGATTCGAATCATGATATTGCCGGATTCGTTGAACGTATGGCGCGACACGCAGCATGTAGGGACGTTGTGGCGCGGCACGGATGGCCGACTGATGGGCTTCGAATACAACGAAACCTGGCGACAGAATGGGCATGCCATTTCGTACAGCTTGCCACTAAGCCAAAAGGCTTGGCAGCCCCAAGACCTTCTGGCGCATCACTGGTTCGCAAATTTGCTGCCTGAAGAGCAAGCCCGGGCGGCGCTGATCAAGCGCCTGGGTATACCAGACGACGACTTCTCGCTACTGGCGACCATAGGCGGCGATTGTGCTGGTGCGCTGACGATCCTTCCGAGCGATCACATGCCGCCGTCAAGAACCCTACCGTCACCCCTCGATGACAACTACCGCGAGTTGCCGCTCGATCGACTTGCGCAATGGGCAGGTGCTCGCGAGCGGTATGCCTTGATGAACGAAGGAGCTCTGGCCAAACGCCCTCGTCTCTCGCTGGCCGGCGCGCAGGACAAGATTCCTGTGCGACTGTGGAACGATACACTCTACTTACCTATCGGAATCGAACCCTCTACCCATATTTTGAAATTCGCCGTCGAAGGGCGTGAGCGAGTCATTCTGAATGAGCTGTATCTGAACAATCTGGCACGCTTGGGGGGGTTAGCCTGCCCGAGGACCACGATGGTCTATGCCGGCCGACATCCTTACTTGATGGTCGAACGCTACGACCGCTTGGGTATTGAAAGCGGACACATCGAGCGTTTGCATCAGGAGGATCTGTGTCAGGCCATGGGCGTGTCGCGGAATCAGAAATACCAGGCTTACGGTGGGCCACGTTTCGGAGAAATCGTGCAAACAGTCCGCGAAGCCTGCCGACCCTCAGCGGCATCCATTCAGCAGCTGCTTCGCTGGCAAATATTCAATGTGCTGGTTGGCAACAGTGACGGCCATGCCAAGAACGTGTCCTTGTTACAGGACTCCCGAGGTCGTTGGCAGATCGCCCCAGCCTATGACCTCGTTGGCACCATAGTGCTCGGTTACGATTCAGACATGGCCTTCTCCCTCGGCGGGGAGTTCAATTCGATGCAGCTGCTACCGCGCGATTGGCAGGCCTTTTCGGATGAGTGCCGATTCAGTTATCCGTTTGTGAAGCGCCAAATTCAACAGATGGTTACCACGCTCGCTGATTTATCCGACTCAGTCATACTCAAGGAGCAGCTACAGCAAGCCGGTCTCGAAGGCAAAGGCTGGACGAGGTTGCAGCAGCAACGTCAACACATTCAAAAGCAGTGCCGCCGTGCCGAGCGATGGTAGTGCCTGTCAGCGAAATTCAAGTTTGGATGTTGCCTCGTTCGGGGCCGTGAAGGCAGTCATCACACCGCCTGTGTCGCGCGACACTCCGGATAGGCCGAGCATCCCCAGAACTGCTGGCCCTCACGTACACCTGCTTTGGCAGTACGCAGCACCATACGGCTACCGCATTTCGGGCATTCACGTCTCGCCTGTGGATCATTGCGCTGCTTGAGATGCTGCACATGAGCACGCTGCGTCGCCCGAGTCGGCGCCAGCCGCCCCGTCAGCAGCGCCTCATGCATGGCCTCGACCTGCGCCTCGCTGAAGATGGGGGCCTTGAACGACTGTACGAAGGAAACGAAGTCAGTACCGCGCGTCACGTTGGCTGGCATCTCACCCTTGAGCCTGGCGTTGCCGACGAAGACGATCACCGAATGCAGATGCTCGGGAGTCACGCCAAGCGTCGTCTCCAGTGCCTTGAGATGCTTGTAGTTCTGACGTAGCGGGTTCTGGAAGCTGAACGACTGTCGAGGAAACTGCTGGGTCCAGTTCGCCTCGTGCTCACTGCCGAAGATCCAGCCTTTCATGTTCTTGGTTTCCAACACGAAGCAGCCGAAACGCGACAGCAGCACATGATCGATCTGGGTGGTGCCGCTCTCGGTCTTGAGGGTGACATTGTGCAAGGCCCGATAGCCCTGCTTGCCGAGTCGACGCGCCATCCAGCGCACTCGCCACTCGCCAATGCGACCTTTCATGCGGGGAGACTTGAGATAACGACTGACGCAGGAGGCCAGCACGAGGCATAGCAGTACACTCATCACCGGCGCGATGTTCGAAGGGACAACCACTGTCATGACTCCTGGTGCAGCCTGTACGGAAAGGAATCAAGCGAGGTGATTCGTCCAACCGGAGTACTGAGCCTTGATAAGGGAAAGGTAATGCTGCACCGCGCCCGATGGAGGAGCGCGGTGCAGCAAACTGCAGGATTCTAACCATCTGGCGAACGCCAAGCTACTGTTCTCTATCGGTTTATCTCTGAAGCAGAGCACGACGGAGCGTTGTGCATCGACGAGAGAATCAGGTTGGCGACGAGCCGTTCGTCTGAATCACTCCACCTCCAACATGACCTTGTCGGTATCGAACGCCAGCCGCCCGGCGATCGCCTGCACCTCCTCGATGGGGTGATCGTAACTCCAGGCGATATCAGGAAGATCCGGCAGCGAGTAATAGGTACTGTCGCCCTTGAACGGACAATGAGTGACGGTGTGAGAAACCGAGAGCTCCGCCATCGCCACATCGGCGCGCGGCAAGTAGAGCCTCGGCGGATAGCCCTTCTCGCGCAATTCCAGCGCGTTGCCAGTGTCAGCGATCACCGTCTCACCGACCAGGATTCGCACCCGCGAGGATAGCGGGTGCAGCGTGATACGCGGTTCGAGGTGGTCGGCCATGAAGACTCCTTTACGGGTTGGCGGGTGAAAGCGGCAGATGAAAGCGGCAGATGAAAGTGCCTTGAGGCGCGTTCTGAAAGAGTCAGACCCTCAGACCCCACCGTCCCTGGCGAGCCGAAAGCCGGAGAACGCCCAGCGCGCCTCGGGCGGGAAGAAGTTGCGATAGGTCGCGCGGATATGATCGGCAGACGTGGCGCAGCAACCCCCACGGAGCACCATCTGACCGGACATGAACTTGCCGTTGTACTCCCCCAGGCTGCCCGGCAGTTTGCGAAAGCCCGGATACGGGCGATAGGCACTGCCCGTCCACTCCCAGACATCGCCGAACATCTGACTCGGCATGCCTTCGGAGCTCGCGGCCGCGACTGGCTGTAGATAATCCTGATCGACGAAGTTACCAGAGAGAGGGACATCCTGACCGACTGTCTCCCACTCGGCCTCGGTGGGCAGGCGCGCGCCCGCCCACTGGGCGTAGGCATCGGCCTCGAAGAAGCTGACATGGCAGACCGGCGCATTCAGATCCACCGGCACCAGGCCACCTAGCGTGTAGTGATGCCAGACGCCGTCGCGCTCGACCCAATAAAGCGGCGCCGGCCAGCCTTCCGCCTTGACCGTCGCCCAGCCATCCGCCAGCCAGTGCTCGGGGGTGGCGTATCCGCCGTCCTGCATAAAGGCGAGAAACTCGCCGTTGGTCACCGGACGGTCGGCCATCT
>NZ_CFDJES010000169.1:0-5105 GCF_983723665.1 Cobetia sp.
GCCTGATGGGCCCCGGGCCACATCGAGCTGCCCTGTCATCGCGTTTGGCGGCAGCGCTTGAGTGTCATGATATGTGAAGGCGTGACCCGACCCCGGGTCACGTACAAGGACAGAATATGCTGGGTAAATTCCTGACCAAGGTAGTGGGTTCCAAGAATGATCGCGAAGTGAAGCGCCTGCGCAAGCGGGTCAACGCGATCAATGCGCTCGAGAGCGAGCTTGAGCCGCTCTCCGATGAGGCGCTGACAGCCAAGACCGCGGAATTCCGCGAGCGTCTCGCGCAGGGGGAACACCTCGACAAGCTGCTGCCGGAAGCCTTCGCGACCGTGCGTGAGGCCAGCAAGCGCATCATGGGCATGCGTCACTTCGATACCCAGATGGTCGGCGGCATGGCGCTGCACGAAGGTCGCATCGCCGAGATGAAGACCGGTGAGGGCAAGACGCTGGTGGGGACGCTGGCGGTCTACCTGAACGCACTGACCGGCGAAGGCGTTCACGTGGTGACGGTCAACGACTATCTGGCCACCCGTGATGCCAACTGGATGCGTCCGCTGTATGAATTCCTCGGCCTGAGTGTCGGTGTCATCTACTCCGGCCAGCCCAATGAAGACAAGCGCGCCTCCTATCAGGCCGATATCACCTACGGCACCAACAACGAATACGGTTTCGATTACCTGCGCGACAACATGGCCTTCTCGCTGGAAGACAAGGTCCAGCGCAAGCTGCACTTCGCCATCATCGATGAGGTCGACTCCATCCTGATCGATGAGGCGCGCACGCCGCTGATCATCTCCGGTCCGGTGGAAGAGAATACCGACCTCTACAAGATCATCGATCGCATGGCGCGCGAGCTCGAGCAGTGCAGCGATGAGGAAGATCCGGAAAGCGGCGACTTCACCCTCGATGAGAAGCAGAAGCAGGTCGAGCTGACCGAGTTCGGTCACCAGAAGGTCGAGGCGCTGCTGCGTGCCCAGGAGCTGCTCGGGGAAGAGGATTCCCTGTATGCGGCCCAGAACCTGAGCCTGCTGCACCACGTGCACTCTGCGCTGCGTGCCCAGAACCTGTTCGTGCGTGACGTGGATTACATCGTCAACAACGGCGAAGTGGTCATCGTCGATGAGCACACCGGGCGTACCATGGTCGGTCGTCGCTGGTCTGAAGGCCTGCACCAGGCGGTCGAGGCCAAGGAAGGCGTTGCCATCCAGAAGGAAAGCCAGACGTTGGCATCCACGACCTTCCAGAATTACTTCCGTCTCTACGACAAGCTGTCCGGCATGACCGGTACGGCCGATACCGAGGCCTTCGAATTCCGTCAGATCTACAACCTCGACGTGATGGTCATCCCGACCAACAAGCCCATCGCGCGCAAGGACATGAATGATCTGGTCTATCTGACCGCGGAAGAGAAGTTCAACGCCATCATCGAGGACGCCCGCGAGAAGGTCGCGGAAGGTCGCCCGGTGCTGGTGGGTACCGCCTCGGTCGAGACCTCCGAGCTGCTGTCGCAGATGATGCACAAGGCAGGCGTCAAGCATCACGTCCTGAACGCCAAGCAGCACGTCAGCGAGGCCGCCATCATCGCCCAGGCGGGTCGTCCGGGCGCCGTGACCATCGCCACCAACATGGCCGGTCGTGGTACCGACATCATGCTGGGCGGCAACTGGGAAGCCGAGCTTGCCGAGCTGGAAGCGCCGACCGAAGAGCAGATCAACGAGATCAAGCATGGCTGGCAGGAGCGTCACGAAGCCGTGCTGGCCGCGGGCGGTCTGCACGTGATCGGCTCCGAGCGTCACGAATCACGCCGTATCGACAACCAGCTGCGCGGTCGTGCCGGTCGCCAGGGTGACCCGGGCTCCACGCGCTTCTTCCTGTCGCTGGAAGACAGTCTGATGCGCCTGTTCGGCTCTGACCGCGTTCAGCGTCTGATGGGTGCGCTGGGGCTCGAGAAGGGCGAAGCCATCGAGCACAAGATGGTCTCCAATGCCGTCGAGCGCGCGCAGAAGAAGGTCGAGGGTCGCAACTTCGACGTGCGCAAGCAGCTGCTCGAGTACGATGATGTCGCCAACGACCAGCGCAGCGTGATCTATGAGCAGCGCAACGACATCCTCGAAGCCGACGAGATCGCCGAGAACATCGCCGGCATCCGTCGCGAGGTGCTCGATGACGCCATCTCCCTGCGTGTGCCGCCGCAGAGCCTGCCGGAACAGTGGGACCTGCCGAGCCTCGAGAACGACCTCAAGACCGACTTTAACCTCGACCTGCCGCTGGTGCAGTGGGCGGAAGAGGACGAGCACTTCCATGAGGAAACGCTGCGTGAACGTCTGCAGGCTGCCCATGAAGCGCTTTATGCCGACAAGGTCGAGGCCGTTGGCCCTGAGCTGATGCGCCGCTTCGAGAAGCAGGTCATGCTTCAGGTGCTGGATACGCGCTGGAAGGAGCACCTGCAGGCGATGGACAACCTGCGTCGTGGTATCCACCTGCGCGGTTATGCCCAGAAGAACCCGAAGCAGGAATACAAGCGCGAAGCGTTCGAGCAGTTCCAGACGCTGCTGGTCAACATCAAGTCCGACGTGGTGCGGATTCTCAGCCACGTGCAGGTGCGTCGCCAGGAAGAGGTCGACACGCTGGAAGAAGAGCGTCGTGCCAACCTCGAGCGCGAGCAGGCCAGCGCCGAAACGCGACGTATCGATGAAGATGCGGTCAGTGAAGACGGTGTCCAGGCGGCCGAAGAGGTCGTCGAGGCACAGTACGGTGCGCAGCCTCAGGCCCAGGGCGATGGCGAGCCGATGCGCCGCGATGTGCCCAAGGTCGGCCGCAACGACCCGTGCCCGTGCGGTTCCGGCAAGAAATACAAGCAGTGCCACGGCAAGCTGAGCTGACACTGCGCCAAACAGCCTCCCTGCGCGTCACGTCGATTCGGCTCGCAGGGAGCAGTTGTCACAGAACACCATGATTGGAGACGTGAGCGATGGCGGTAGGGCCTTCCACTTTTCCCGCTGACATGCCGGCGATTGCCGGCTTTCAGATCGGGGTTGCTGAAGCCGGTATCAAGAAGCCGGGTCGTCGTGATCTGGTGATCATGGCCCTCGAGGCAGGGTCGCGTCTTGCAGGCACTTTTACCCGCAACGCCTTCTGTGCGGCACCGGTCCATGTCGCACGTGAGCACCTCACGGCAGGCGTCGACGGGCCGCGTTATCTGGTGATCAACACCGGCAATGCCAATGCGGGGACTGGCGAGCAGGGCATGACCGATGCTCGCGCGACCTGCCAGGCATTGGCGGAGATCGCCGGCTGTGATGCAAAGGCAGTATTGCCGTTCTCGACCGGCGTGATCGGTGAACCGCTGCCGATGGATCGCCTGACGGCGGCGTTGCCGACAGCCTTTGCCGACCTGGGCGAGGGCGACTGGTCTGCCGCGGCGCATGGCATCATGACCACCGATACGCGGCCCAAGGGCAGCTGGCGGACACTGACGCTGAGCAATGGCGAGAGCGTGACGCTGGCCGGTGTCTCCAAGGGCTCCGGCATGATCTGCCCGAACATGGCGACCATGCTGGGTTTCGTGGCCACCGATGCTGATCTCGCCATCGATCAGGCGGCTCTCGACGCCATGCTGCGCCGGGTGGTGGTCAAGAGCTTCAACAGCATCACCGTCGATTCCGATACCTCCACCAATGACGCCTGCATGCTGGCTGTCACGGGGCAGGCCGGGCGCGTCGAGGGTGAAGACCTGATCGCGTTCGAGGCCGCCCTGGCGGAGGTCATGCTCGAGCTGGCTCAGGCCATCATTCGTGATGGCGAGGGGGCGACCAAGTTCGTCACCATCGAGGTCAGCGAGGCGCGTTCACAGGAAGAGGCGCGTGCCGTCGGCTTTACCGTCGCGCACTCGCCGCTGGTCAAGACAGCGCTCTATGCCAGCGACGCCAACTGGGGTCGCATTCTGGCGGCCGTTGGACGTGCGCCGCTGGAAGAGCTGGACGTCACGGGTGTCGCGATCACGCTCAATGGCGTCACCATCGTCGAACAGGGCGGCCGTGCCGACAGTTACACCGAAGCCGCCGGCAGTGCCGCCATGGCCGAGGAAGAGCTGGTGATCGGCATCCGCCTGGGACGTGGACAGCAGGAAGCTCGCATCTGGACATCGGATCTGTCCCACGATTACGTCTCGATCAACGCTGATTATCGTAGCTGACGCCCCAGGGCGGAGGCTTGTGCTGAAACGGTAATGCAATATCTCCCGCAGGCTTCGCCTCTCGAGGCGGAGTCGGATGTACAACGCGAGTCAAAGGTACAGGCATCATGCCGAAGCGAAGGGTTCACGTGGCGGCTGCCGCCATCTTAAACGAACAGGGCCAGGTCCTGATTGCACGTCGTCCCTCGACGGTGGATCAGGGCGGCTTGTGGGAGTTTCCGGGTGGCAAGCTGGCGCCTTACGAAACCGGTCTGGAAGCGCTCAAGCGTGAGCTGTGCGAAGAGCTGGGCATCGAGATCATTCGTGCTCAGCCGCTGATCCGTATTCATCACGAATACCCGGACAAGCACATCCTGCTGGATGTGTGGGAAACGCGTCAGTTCACTGGCGAACCCTTTGGCCGTGAAGGGCAGGCAGTGCGCTGGGTCGAGATCGAGGATCTCTACAAGTACGCCTTCCCGGCGGCGAATCTGCCGATTCTGCGGGCGGTCTCGCTGCCGCGCGAGTATCTGATCACGCCGGAAGAGGCCGATGAGGGCGTCTTCGAGACGCGTCTGACGCGTGCGCTGGATGAGGACGGCGTGCGTCTGGTCCAGCTGCGCGCCAAGGAGCTGGATGAGGCGGCCTATATCGCGCGTGCCGAGAAGGCGCTGGCGATCTGTCATGCGCGTGGTGCTCGTCTGCTGCTCAACGCTGAACCGTCCATGCTCGACAAGGTCGATGCGGATGGTATCCACCTGACCAGCGTGCGTCTGGCGGAGCTGGCGGAAAAGGGCGAGCGTCCGATTGCCGCCAACAAGTGGCTGTCTGCCTCCACCCATGATCAGCAGCAGCTGGACCAGGCCGGCCGTGTGGCGTGTGACTTCGTGTCACTGTCGCCGCTGCGTGTGACGCCGTCGCATCCGGAGCGTCC
>NZ_CFDJES010000170.1:0-5037 GCF_983723665.1 Cobetia sp.
TGGTGGCTTTCTGGCGCTCCAGCAGCGGGGCCAGGAAGCGACCGGTGTGCGAGATCTCCTGCGTGGCCAGTTGCTCCGGCGTGCCTTCGGCGATGATCTGGCCGCCGCCTGAGCCGCCTTCCGGACCGAGGTCGATCAGCCAGTCGGCGGTCTTGATCACATCCAGGTTGTGCTCGATCACGACCACGGTGTTGCCGTGATCGCGCAGGCGGTGCAACACGACCAGCAGCTGGCGAATATCCTCGAAGTGCAGACCGGTGGTCGGCTCATCGAGAATATAGAGCGTCTTGCCGGTATCGCGTTTGGCCAGCTCACGCGCCAGCTTGACGCGCTGGGCTTCACCGCCGGACAGCGTGGTCGCGCTCTGGCCGAGGCGGACGTAGGAGAGGCCGACATCCATCAGCGTCTGCAGGCGGCGGGCGATGGCCGGAACCGGCGAGAAGAACTCCAGCGCCTCCTCGATGGTCATCTCCAGCACTTCGTGGATGTTCTTGCCCTTGTACTGCACTTCAAGCGTCTCGCGGTTGTAGCGCTTGCCCTTGCAGACATCGCAGGGCACGTACATGTCGGGCAGGAAGTGCATCTCGACCTTGATCAGGCCGTCGCCCTGACAGGCCTCGCAGCGGCCGCCCTTGACGTTGAAGCTGAAGCGGCCCGGCTTGTAGCCGCGGGCGCGTGCTTCCTGGGTGCCTGAGAACAGCTCGCGAATCGGCGTGAAGATGCCGGTATAGGTCGCCGGATTGGAGCGCGGCGTCCGCCCGATGGGGCTCTGGTCGATATCCACCATCTTGTCGAACAGGTCCAGCCCTTCGATGGTGCCGTAGGGCGCGGGCGTCAGGGTGGTGGCCCGATTGAGCTCACGCGCCGCCAGCGGCATCAGGGTGGCATTGATCAGCGTCGACTTGCCCGAGCCCGAGACCCCGGTGATGCACGTCAGCAGGCCTGTCGGCAGCGTCAGCGTCACATCCTGCAGGTTGTTGCCGGTGGCACCGGTCAGGCGCAGCACCTTGTCAGGGTTGGCCGGAAGGCGGTAGGGCGGCACGGCGATCTCGCGCTCGCCACTCAGGTATTGCCCGGTCAATGAGCCCGGCGTGGCCTCGATCTGCTCCGGCGTGCCCTGGGCGACGATCTCGCCACCATGCACGCCGGCGCCCGGGCCGATATCCAGCACGTGGTCGGCGGCGCGAATCGCGTCCTCATCATGCTCGACCACGATCACGGTGTTGCCCAGGTCGCGCAGATGGATCAGCGTCTTGAGCAGGCGATCATTGTCACGCTGATGCAGGCCGATGGACGGCTCATCGAGGATGTACATCACCCCGACCAGGCCGGCACCGATCTGGCTGGCGAGACGGATACGCTGCGCCTCACCGCCGGACAGGGTGTCGGCGCTGCGCTCCAGGGTCAGATAGTCGAGGCCGACATTGACGAGAAATTCGAGGCGCGCCTGGATCTCATGCACGATCTTGGCGGCGATCTCGCCCTTGCGTCCCGGCAGGCTCAGCTTGCCGAACTCTTCCCACGCCTCGCCGATCGGCTGACGCACGACCTCGGAGAGCGTGCGGTCATCGACATAGACGTTGCGCGCTTCACGACGCAGGCGCGAGCCGTCGCAGCTCGGGCACGGCTGGACCGCCAGATAGCGGGCGAGGTCCTCGCGCACCATGTTGGATTCGGTCTCGCGGTAACGGCGCTCCATGTTGGGCAGCACGCCCTCGAAGGGGTGCTCGCGGGTCACCTTGCGGCCACGGTCATTCACGTAGCTGAAGGCGATGTCCTCGCGGCCACTGCCATTGAGCACGGCGTCACGCGCTTCATCGCTGAGCGACTCCCAGGCCGCTTCCAGCGCGAAGCCGTAATGCTCGGCAACGGCCTGCAGCTGGCTGAAGTAGTAGACACTGCGGCGGTCCCAGCCCTTGATGACGCCTTCGGCCAGTGACAGCTCAGGATGGCTGATCAGCTTCTCGGGATCGAAATACTGCTTCACGCCGAGGCCGTCACAGGTCGGGCAGGCGCCCGCCGGGTTGTTGAAGGAGAACAGGCGCGGTTCCAGCTCGGCCAGCGCATAGCCACACACCGGGCAGGCGAAGCGCGAGGAGAAGACGAGGTCTTCCTGTTCGCCATCCATGAAGTGCAGGCGCGCGCTGCCGTCGGCCAGATTCAGCGCGGTCTCGAAGGATTCGGCCAGGCGCTGCTTGAGGTCTTCGCGCACCTTGAAGCGATCGACGACGACGTCGATGTCATGCTTCTTGTTCTTCTCCAGCGGCTTGAGATCATCCAGCTCGACGATCACGCCGTCGATGCGGGCCCGCACGAAGCCCTGGGCGCGCAGCTCTGACAGCAGCTGGAGGTGCTCACCCTTGCGGCCACTGACCACGGGAGCCAGCAGCATCAGCTTGCTGCCTTCCGGCAAGGCGAGCGCCTGATCGACCATCTGCGAGATGGTCTGGGCTTCCAGGTCGATCGCGTGGTCCGGGCAGCGCGGCGTACCGGCGCGTGCATACAGCAGGCGCAGGTAGTCGTAGATCTCGGTAATGGTACCGACGGTGGAGCGCGGGTTGTGCGAGGTCGATTTCTGTTCGATGGAAATCGCCGGTGACAGACCTTCGATATGGTCGATGTCCGGCTTTTCCATCATCGACAGGAACTGACGTGCGTAGGTGGACAGTGATTCGACGTAGCGCCGCTGTCCCTCGGCATAGAGAGTGTCAAAGGCAAGTGATGACTTGCCGGAACCGGAAAGTCCGGTCACCACGATCAGCTTGTCACGCGGCAGTTCGACATCGATGTTCTTGAGGTTGTGGGTGCGCGCACCCCTCACCTGAATCCTGTCCATTGCCACCTCGGGCTGCGTCGATAAAAGCAACGATTATAAGGCGCGGGTGAAACACCCGGCAAAGGCTGCATGCTTTCAAAGCCGCCAAGCGGGCCTTAGAATATGCAGTCCATTGGTGGGCGACCACCGTTGGACGTCACATCTCGGCGACCCACGTGGTCGGCCTCCCTCTTCTTGACTGTCATGCTCCGGAGCCCGCCGCCGCCCATGAAAACCTCTCGACTGCTCGCGCCGGAACGCCGCGCCATCGTCGGCCTTGCCAGCCTCTATGCGACTCGCATGCTGGGGCTGTTCATGGTGTTGCCGGTGCTGGCGCTCTATACCCGTGATCTCGCCGGTGCGACGCCGACACTGGTCGGTGTGGCGCTGGGTGGCTACGGGCTGACCCAGGCATTGCTGCAGATTCCGTTCGGCTGGCTGTCAGACCGACTGGGGCGCAAGGCCGTGATCGGCTTCGGGCTCGGGTTGTTCATTCTGGGCTCGCTGGTCGCGGCGACGGCCGACAGCATCGAGATGATCATCCTTGGACGCTGTCTGCAGGGCAGCGGCGCCGTGGCGGGAGCGATCATGGCACTGCTGGCCGATCAGACCCGGGAGGAGGTTCGCACCATGGCGATGGCCTCCATCGGCATGTCGATCGGGGTCGCCTTCGCGCTGGCGATGGTCGCAGGGCCACTGGCCGCAGATGCCTTCGGCCTGTCGGGGGTCTTCTGGTTGACCGCCGTGATGGCCGTCGCGAGCCTGTTCGTGCTCTGGAAGCTGGTGCCAGCTGCGCCCAGGCGTCAACATCAGGATGTGGGGCTTGATAGGCGCCAGCTCAAGGGTATCCTCGCGAATTCCGCGTTGTTGCGCATGGATGTGTCGATCTTTGCGCTGCACATGATCCTGACCGCCTGCTTCGTGGCCATTCCCCAGCAGCTGGTCAATTTCGGCATCGCCCCGGCGCATCACGGCTGGATCTACCTGCCATTGATGGGGCTGGCCTTTGTCGCCATGCTGCCGCTGGTCATCGTGGCCGAGAAGTATCGGCGCATGAAGCCCGTCTTCCTGGGAGCCGTCGCGACCATCGCGACAAGCTTGCTGCTGCTGGGAGTCGATGGCATCGAGCATGCGGGGCTGGCGATGTTCCTCGGCCTGCTGTGGCTGTTCTTCGTCGCCTTCAATCTGCTTGAGGCGACCTTGCCGTCGATGATCTCAAAGCTGGCCCCGGCCGGTGCCAAGGGCACGGCGATGGGGGTCTATTCCACCAGTCAGTTCCTGGGCGCCTTCGTTGGCGGTGTCGGGGGCGGCTGGTTGACCGGGCATTTCGGTCTGAGCGGCGTGTTCTTCGCCATGGGGCTGGTCGCCATTCTGTGGCTGGCCGTGGTGTGGGGCATGCAACCGCCGCGACATCTGGGTAGTGAAGTGATCGGCCTGTCACCCGAGGCCGCGCAATTGTCGGCCGTCGAGCTGCAGACACGCCTGCTGGCGATCGCCGGCGTGGAAGAGGCGCTCGTGGTGCGTGAGGAACGGGTCGCTTATCTCAAGGTCACACGCGATACACTGGATGACAAGGCGCTGGCCCGTTTCACTCGCCAGCGTGATGACGAAACTCCGGCAGGCGCGGAAGTGCCTGCCAGCTGAACCCTGACATCGGCAACACATTGCCGGTGCACTCGATACCTTCTCCGGTGCCCATGGCGCGCCGGTCTATTTGCAGGAGTAATCTTCATGGCTCGTGGCGTAAACAAGGTCATTCTGATCGGTAATCTCGGTCAAGACCCGGAAGTTCGCTTCACCCCGTCCGGTAGTGCGGTGTGCAACCTGAACCTCGCGACGACGGACACCTGGAATGATCGCCAGAGCGGTCAGCGTCAGGAACGTACCGAATGGCACCGTGTGGTGATGTTCAACAAGCTGGCTGAAGTGGCCCAGCAATACGTCAAGAAAGGCTCACGCCTGTATATCGAAGGCCGCCTGCAGACGCGCAAGTGGCAGGATCAGAACGGCAATGACCGTTACAGCACCGAAATCGTGGCCAACGACATGCAGATGCTGGATACGCGTGGTGAAGGTGGCGGCGGCAACTTCGCTGGTGGTCGCCCGCAGCAGGCGCCTCAGCAGGGCGGCCAGCAACCGGCCGCAGCCCCCCAGCAGGGTGGCCAGTTCGGTGGTCAGCAGCCGGCCCCGCAGCAAGGTGGCCAGTTCGGTGGTCAGCAGCC
>NZ_CFDJES010000171.1:0-2037 GCF_983723665.1 Cobetia sp.
GCGCTGGAATATGCCCAGGCACTGGAGCGCAGCTATCAATCGCGCATCAATGCCCTGCTGACGCCACTGGTGGGACGCGACAACTTCCGCGCCGAGGTCAGCGCCCAGCTCGATTTCTCCCACGCCGAAGAGACCGAAGAGCACTACACGCCCAATCAGCAGCCGGGCAGCGCAGCGGTGCGCAGTGAACAGCTCAACAATACCGGCGCCGGCGAGATGCTCGGCATCGGCGGCGTGCCAGGCGCCCTCTCCAACACGCCCCCGGGGATTGCCGCCTCGCCCATCAATGCCGATGACGCGGCGAATGCTGACGGCACCACACAGACTGACGACGCGACCAGCGGCCTGAGCAACTATCAGCGCAGCAGCACCATCAACTATGAAGTCAACAAGCGCGTGCGCCACACCCGTGCGCGCCTGGGTCGCCTCGACAATCTCTCGGTGGCAGTGGTGATCAATCACCGTCGCATCATGGACAGTGACGGCAACCCGACCAGCGAACCGCTGGCAGACGACCAGCTGGCACAGATCGATTCGCTGGTGCGCGAGGCGATGGGCTTCAATGCCGAGCGTGGCGACAGCCTGAGCGTGGTCAATGCGCCCTTCATGACCGCTGAGCAGCAGAACGCCGGCCCGCCGCAGCAGTGGTGGGAGAAGTGGCTGAACAATCCCGAGATGCAGGCGCTGGCCATCGAGCTTGGCCGCTACCTGATCATCGGCTTCATCGCCTGGCTGCTGTATCGCAAGTTGCTGCGCCCGCTGTTGCAGCCGCTGCTGCGTCCGCAGGAAGCCTACCAGACCATCGGTCAGCCGCCCGGCACTCAGGCAGCCGGCAGCGCTGTGGGTGGCATCGGCGGCATGGAGTCAGGCCTGACGACGGCCAATGGTGAGCTGGGCAGCATGATGGCGAGTCAGACAGCACCGGCCAGTGGCCCGCGCACGCCGACCACCTATCAGCAGAACCTCAAGGATGCACGTGACATGGCCCGCGATGACCCGCGCATGGTCGCCATGATCCTCAAGAACTGGATGAGTCACCATGAGTAAGACACTGACAAGCATGGAACGCAGCGCGGCCCTGATCATGAGCCTCGACGAGGACAGCGCCGCAGAGGTCTTCAAGTTCCTGTCTGCCCAGGAGATCCAACGGCTCAGCGCGACGATGACCAACATGCCGCAGGTCACCCAGGAGCAGATGGCGAAGACGCTGGAGGAATTCCACGCCGACAGCGAGCAGTTCAGCGCCGTCAATCTGCTCTCTACCGACCATATCCGCTCGGTGCTGGTGAAGGCGCTGGGGCAGGAGCGCGCCAGCTCGCTGCTCGAAGACATCTACGAGAGCTCCGGTCAGAACAATGGCATCGAGACACTGAACCTGATGGAGCCGCCGCTGGTGGCCGAGATGATCCGCGACGAACACCCGCAGATCATCGCCACCATCATGGTGCATCTGGAGCGCCATCAGGCCTCGCAGATTCTCGAGCACTTCTCCGACACCCTGCGCAACGATGTGCTGCTGCGTATCGCCACCTTCAGTGGCGTGCAGCCGGCGGCCCTGCAGGAGCTGACCGAAGTGCTGAGCAACATGCTCAGTGGCCAGAACCTCAAGCGCAGCAAGATGGGCGGCATTCGTACCGCGGCCGAGATACTCAACCTGATGCCGGGACAGCAGGAAGAGCAGGTCCTCGAGGCGGTACGCAACCACGACGAGAGTCTGGCGCAGCAGATCATCGACGAGATGTTCGTGTTCGAGAACCTGGTCGGGCTCGAGGATCGCTCCATCCAGCTGCTGCTCAAGGAAATCGACAACGAGACGCTGGTCACGGCGCTCAAGGGATCCCCCGAGGCGATCATCCAGAAATTCCTGCAGAACATGTCGCAGCGTGCTGCCGAGATGCTGCGTGATGACATGGAGGCGCGCGGGCCGGTGCGCGTCACCCAAGTGGAAGCCGAGCAGAAGAGCATCCTGCAGACGGTGCGTCGACTGGCCGACAGCGGCGAGATCGTGATCAACAGCGGTGGCGAGGACTATGTCTA
>NZ_CFDJES010000171.1:2137-4951 GCF_983723665.1 Cobetia sp.
GTGGGCCGAGCGCGACGTGGCAGGCAGCGATGACATGCATCAGTGGCAGCCGCTGGAACTTGACGCGCTGGATGGCAAGCCCGCGTCGCCCCAGTCGGGTGGCGGCTTTCAAGCCGGCATGCCGCACACTGCGGCGCCGGATGTCGGCCTGATTCGGCGCATGGCGCAGCGTGCCCGTTCGACGTTCGAGCAGGAGACGCTACAGCAGCAACAGGCGGCGCGTGACGAAGGCTATGCCGCGGGCGAGAAAGCCGGTTATGAAGCGGGTCTGGCGCGTGCAAGGCAGGAAGCCGCCGAGCAGGCGGCGCGTCAGGCCGAGGCCGCCCAGCAGGCACTCGAACAGCAGGCCGCTCAGCTGGCACCGCTGATCGAGAACCTGCAGCAATCACTGGCGTGCCTGGATGAGCAGATCAGCGATGAACTGGCGGCACTGGCCATCAGCGTCGGACAGCATCTGGCCCGTGAGGCATTTCGTGCCCATCCGGAGCACATCATCGACAGCGTGCGCAGCCTGCTGGCGGCGGATCCGCCGCTGATCGGCCGTCCGCGTCTTTACCTGAATCCGGACGATCTGCCGCGCGTCGAGCAGGCGATGGGCGAACAGCTCGCCAAGCTGGGCTGGCAATGTCTGCCGGACGCCAGCCTGAGCCTCGGCGGATGTCGCGCCGAAGCCGACAGCGGCTGTCACGATGCCAGCCTCGAGAGCCGCCTGGAGATGCTGTCACGCCAGCTGCGCCATCGCGGCAGCGCCGACGGCAGCCTGCATGGCAAGGATGAGGCCAGCGGCTCGCGCATCGTGCAACGCCAGTCGTCAGAACATGCACAGCCAGAGCAGGCACGCACTGAGCTGGCAGGAGATCGCACATGAGTGACACGCCATGAGCACCTCTTCCGCACAGCAATGGCGCAGCGCGCTGGGCGCCATTCGTGAGCGCGTCGAGAGCCTCGAGCCCCAGCGCAGCAATGGCCGCCTGGTACGCGCGACCGGCCTGGTGCTGGAAGCGGTCGGCCTGCGCCTGCCGGTGGGTGCCAGCTGTCTGGTCGAGCTGGGTGTGAACCTGCCGCCGGCCGAGGCCGAGGTGGTCGGCTTCGCCGATCAGACCCTCTACCTGATGCCCATCGACCCGCTCAGCGGCGTCGCACCGGGGGCGCGGGTGTTTCCCCTCGGGCATGGCAATGTCGGCGAGCGACGCTATCCGGTCGGCGAAGCGCTGCTCGGGCGGGTCGTCGACGGCGTGGGCCGTCCGCTGGATGGCCTCGGCCCGCTGGAAGATGTCGAACATGCGCCGCTGGAGAGCCGCCCGCTCAATCCACTGGAGCGCGCGCCCATCGACACGCCGCTGGATGTCGGCATTCGCGCCATCAATGCCTTGCTGAGCGTCGGCCGTGGCCAGCGCATGGGGCTGTTCGCCGGCTCTGGCGTCGGCAAGAGTGTGCTGCTGGGCATGATGGCGCGCTTCACCGATGCCGATGTGATCGTGGTCGGCCTGATCGGCGAGCGTGGCCGCGAGGTGCAGGAATTCATCGAGAACATTCTCGGCGAACAAGGCCTCAAGCGCGCCGTGGTCGTGGCCACGCCGGCCGACATGACGCCGCTGCATCGCCTCAAGGGCGCCAGCTACGCGACGCGCATCGCCGAGTCCCTGCGCGACAAGGGCCAGAATGTGCTGCTGATCATGGATTCGCTGACCCGCTACGCGATGGCCCAGCGCGAGATCGCCCTGGCCATCGGCGAGCCACCGGCCACCAAGGGCTATCCGCCTTCGGTCTTCGCCAAGCTGCCGGCGCTGGTGGAACGCACCGGCAACGGCCGGCGTGGCGGCGGGTCGATCACCGCCTTCTATACCGTGCTGACCGAAGGCGATGACCAGCAGGACCCCATCGCCGACAGTGCCCGCGCAATTCTGGATGGGCATATCGTGCTGTCACGGCGCATCGCGGAAAGCGGCCACTACCCGGCCATCGATATCGAAGCCTCGATCAGCCGCGCGATGTCGGCGGTGGCGCCAGAGCGGCAGCTCACCCGCGCCCGTCGCTTCAAGCAGTTCTATTCCAGTTATCAGCGCAATCAGGACCTGATCGCCATCGGCGCCTACCAGCCCGGCAACGACAAGGTGCTCGACGCCGCGGTGCGCCTGCACGAGCCGATGGGACGTTTCCTGCAACAAGGCACTACACAACACGCAAGTCTTGCCGATAGTACGAACATGCTCGAACAACTGCTGGCCCAGCCATGATGGCCGCCTTCACCTGTCATTGATCGGGAACCCTTACTGAATGGCCATCTCATCGTCACGCTTCGACACCCTGACCCAGCTGAGCGAGCGCCGGCGTGATGGCGCTGCGCGCCAGCTCTCCAGCCAGCGTCAGCGTCAGGAAACCGCCGCCCAGCAACTGGTCACCCTCGAGCAATACCGTCTCGACTACTGCCAGCAGATGCAGGCACGCCTGACTCAGGGGCTGGACCCGGCCAGCTGGCACAACTATCAGGCCTTCATCGCCTCGCTGGACAAGGCGATTGCCCAATGTCGCATGCGGGTGGCCCAGGAACAGACCCAGACGCACCATCAGCATCAGCGGCTGGTGAAGGAACAGCAGACCCACGCGGCCTGGCAGGGCCTGGCGGACCGCGCCAGCCTGAGCGCCGCGCTACAGGCACGTACCGCCGAGCAACGCCAGAGTGATGAACAAGCCACCCAGGCCTGGTTACGCCGTGCCAATGGCTGAAGACGGCCAGTCGGAGGAGTGACACCATGACGGACACTGCACGCATCTCGATGTTGTCGGCCACCTCGCCAACCAGGGCGCCGACCA
>NZ_CFDJES010000172.1:0-1176 GCF_983723665.1 Cobetia sp.
CCGACAGCACGCCCGCCATTGGCCGTGGTCTGCTGTTGCTGATGGCGATCGCGGTCGCTGCAACTGCCGCCAATCTGTACTACAACCAGCCGCTGCTGGCAGAGATGGCCCGCTCACTGGGCGTGAGCCAGGGCATGATCGGCCTGATTCCCTTCGCGACCCAATTCGGCTACGCCGCCGCCATCCTGCTGATCTCGCCGCTGGGCGACACCATGGACAGCCGCCAGCTTATCCGCAATCTGTCCATCACACTGGCACTGGCCTCACTGGGCATCTCCCTGGCCCCCAGCTTCTGGCCGCTGTTGCTGGCAAGCTTCGTGGCCGGGCTGGGCGCCAACATCACCCAGCAGCTGATTCCGCTGACCGCCTCGCTGTCCACCCCCGAGGCGCGCGGCAAGAACATCGCCACCCTGATGACGGGGTTGAACCATCGGCATACTGCTGTCACGCACTCTGAGCGGCAGCATCGGCGAATACTGGGGCTGGCGCAGCGTCTTCCTGGTCGCGGCCATCCTCGCCGTCATAATCGGTGTGCTGCTGCATCGTCACCTGCCCAGTCGCGCGCCTGCCGTGCAGATGGCCTACCCCAGACTGATCCTCTCGATGGGCACGCTGTTCAAGGAACATGCCCTGCTGCGAGAGTCCGCACTGACCGGCGCACTGTGGTTCGCGGCCTTCAATGCCATGTGGGCGACGCTGGCCATTCACGTCACCGATGCGCCGTTTGACTACAGCGTCCAGCAGGCAGGGCTGTTCGGTATCATCGGGCTGGCCGGCATCTTCGGGGCCAAGGCGGCGGGCCGTCTGGTCAATCGTGTCGGCGCAGGGCGCCTGATCAGCTTCGCCCTGGTGATGGTGCTGGCGTCCTTCGCGGTGCTCGGCCTCTGGGGAAACAGCCTGGCAGGGCTGATCGTCGGAATCATCCTGCTGGACCTGGGCGTCTTCGCGGCCCAGATTCCCAACCAGGTGCGCGTATTCTCGATCGACCCCAAGGCCCAGAGCCGCATGAACGCCGTCTACATGCTGTGCTACTACCTCGGTGCGGCAGCCGGTTCCGCCATCGGCGTCAAGATGATGAGCGTGCATGGCTGGCAGGGCATGTCGCTGTTCGGGCTGGCACTGGCAGCGGTGGCACTGGTGCATCATGGTGTAAAGCAGCGTCGCTCGGCCTCTTCA
>NZ_CFDJES010000172.1:1276-4867 GCF_983723665.1 Cobetia sp.
CGAAGCGATGAACGGCTGAGAGCCTGAGATGGCGCCTGGTCAGCACGTCGAGTCATGGGCATTCACACCCCATGCCAAGGCAGCTGGCCAGGCGCCTGAAATGGTGGCGCAATTCAGGTAAACTCTGCGCGCCATTTCGGTGCGTCGCCGAGGTGGTACGCGATTCACGACCCGTTATCGGGGCAAGAACCCGTCAAACCCTCGAGATCCACATGAAGCTCATCGTCAAACTTATCCTCGGCATCATTGCCGGCCTGCTGATCGGCCTGATGGCCCCGGATGCCCTCGTACGTGCCGCGCTGACCGCCAAGGTCATCATCGGCCAGCTGATCAACTTCACCATCCCGTTGATCATCCTGTTCTACGTCATGAGCGGCATCGCGTCGCTGCCGAAGAATTCCGGCGCCATGCTGGGTCGCACCGTCGGCATGGCCTACGGGTCGACGATTCTGGCCGGCATCTTCGCCTTCCTGGTGGCCAGCAACCTGCTGCCCGGCATGCTGTCCGGCATGGCGCCGGTCACTGAAGGCCGCGATGCCCTGACTCCCTTTCTCGATCTCGAAATCCCCGCGGCACTGCCGGTGATGACGGCATTGGTGCTGGCCTTCGTCTTCGGTGTGGTCATCAGCCGCCGCGAACTGCCAACCCTGAAAAGCGCCGTCTTCGAATCGCGTGAAGTGGTCGAGGTGTTCCTAAATCGCGTCATCATCCCGCTGCTGCCCCTGTTCATCGCCGGCACCTTTGCCGAGATGGCCTACGAGGGCAAGGCGCTGTCGACACTGGATACCTTCTGGAAGGTGCTGGTGCTGGCGATCGTGATGCACTGGATCTGGCTCAGCACGGCCTACCTGATCACTGGTCTGATCCAGCGTCGTTCTCCGCTGGGCCTGTTGCGCAACATGCTGCCGGCCTACCTGACGGCGCTGGGCACCATGTCGTCGGCGGCGACCATCCCGGTCAGCCTGCGTCAGACCAAGGCCAACGGCGTCAGCGATGAAGTGGCCAACTTCAGCGTGCCGCTGTGCGCCACCATCCACCTTTCCGGTTCCACCATCACCATCGTCACCTGTGCTACTGCCGTGATGATGATGAGCCCAAATCTGGCGCTGGCAAGCCTCGGCGAAGTGATTCCGTTCTTGATCATGCTGGGCCTGACCATGATCGCTGCGCCCGGGGCGCCGGGTGGTGCGGTGATGGCGGCACTTGGCGTGCTGGGCAGCATGCTCGGCTTTGGCGAGGCGGAACTCGGCCTGATGATCGCGCTATATCTGGCCCAGGACAGCTTCGGCACCGCCACCAACGTCACCGGCGATGGCGTGATCGCGCTGTGGGTCGATCACTTCGCACGCCGCGATGGTGTGGTGGCGACGCCGGGGCCAGCTGCCGCGACCGGCGAAGCACCGGTGGCACGCTCACAGTCATGAGCTTCCATATGTGCTGAGCCGTGAGCTGCCGCATGTGCTCAGCCGTGCGCTGAAGTGGTCTGAGCCACCTGCGCTGACAGTCGTCAAAAGCCCCTTCTCCTCTCGGAGACGGGGCTTTTTCATGCCCGCAGTCAACCTTACGATCATCTCCACGGTCTTCCTCACGGTCGTGATCGCGATCATCCCCTCGGCCACCCCACAGGACGGCGTGCCTGGCAGCGAGGTGAGACATGACGCCGCGCCGTGCCTGACACCCACAGGCCAAAGGGCTACCATTGACGCCCACGCGCGAGCGATGTCATTGCTGCCGTACGCCATCACCCTGTTACCGTTGCCGGAGTGCCAGATGTCCCTGCTTTCCCCTGCGCTGTCCTGTCTTACAATATCGCTACCGATATCTCGCCCGCGTCTGGCGCGCATGTTCGCCACCCTGTCGCTCACCACTGCCAGCCTGACCCTTGCCCAGCACGCCAGCGCGCTGGAGATCGGCATGCCTGCCGATGGCGGCGTCAGCGTCAGTCCCGCCGTGATGCTCGAGGCCGAGAGCACCCTCGACGACCAACTGAGCAGCCCGCTGATGCTCAAGCAGTTCTCAAGCCACGAGGCCGTGGAGCAAGGGCTGAGCGATGGCAGCCTCGACGCCGCCTACCTGACACCGCAGATGCTCAAGGCACTGGCCGATAGCGGCATGTCCCTGCGAGTGCTGGACGGCGCGGATCTCGACGATGTCAGCCTGGTCGCGCGTGACGAGCTGATCCGCTACACCGAATTGTTCGAGCCCCAGGAGCTACTGATCCGCTTCCTCAATGACACCACGCGTGCGGTGCGAGTGGTGATGCGCGATGACGATGCACGCTCGCATCTGGCCCTGAAGCAGTGGGTCGAGGTCAAGGTCGGCTCCAGCATGCAGCTGGTCAGCCCGCGCTCGCTGGAAGAACTGGAAGGCGATGAATATGTCGGGGATGCGCCTCAGGCACTGATCAACAGCCGCAAGATGCACGCCGCCTTCCTCAACGGCGATGACGCGACGCGTCTGGTGGCGCTGCATCCGCTGTCCAAGGACTGGCTGCCGCGCGCCGACATGCTCGACCTGCCGCGCATGCTGCTGGTCAGCCGCGCCGATATCGAAGATGCGAGCCTTGAGGCCGAGCTAGAGTCACTGGCCGTTGAGCACGCCCGTATGCAGCAGAGCCTGCACGGCGAAGAGCCGATGAAGCTCGCCTTCACGCTCAAGCAGGCCTGGCCGGCGGATGCCGGTGAGGCGCCGAGTCTGCCCAAGGTGGTGCATGCGCTGAACGGGCGCGCTATCCCGACCGCCGACATGCGCACCGCCCTCAAGGACTGGCTGGGCGAGCAGCAGTCAGCGGTCAGCTGGCCTGAGCTATAGCAGCAAACCCAGCAGTAGCCCCAGGTGTAGACCTGGCCGTAGACCCAGCAGTCATGCCCGCCACAGGGCAAATGACAGACACAAAAAACCCGCCGATTGGCGGGGTTTTTTCGATCAAGGGCAACGATCAGGCGTCGAGGGCTTCAGCGATCTGGGACTGAGCCTTCGGGCCGATGCCCTTGACTTCAGAGATCACGCCATCAGCGTGAGCCTTGCGAACCTTGGCGACATCGTCGTAACCAGCGTCAGTCAGGGCACGGATAGCGGCAGCGTTGAGGCCGAGGTCTTCCAGAGAGGCCGCATCGGCTTCTTCGGTCGCCTCCTCGACGGCTGCGCCCATCGGCATCATGCGAGACTGGGCGATGGCCTGTTCGCGTGCCAGACGTGCCTTGTACTGCACCAGCTTCTGGTTGAACTCGTGTTCGACCTGCTTGCGGTGCTTGTCAGAGGCTGCGGCTTTCTCGCTCAGGCGTTCGTTGCGAGCGCGCAGGTCTTCGACTTCCTTCTTTGCCTTGTCACGGGCATTGCGGAGCTTGTCGGCTTCTTTGCTGGCTTCACGCAGCTGACGCTCCAGCTCCTTGATGCGGGCGTTCTGGTCCTGCTTGGTGTCCTGCTCCTGAAACAGGGATGCAAGCTGGTCGTCAAGATTAGCGTCGGTCATACTGCTATGTTGCCTCGAATAATTGATAAAGAGCTAAAGTCTGGGCGCACATTCTACCGCAGTTCTTCAGTTTGTGCTGCATTTGAGCGCAACCCGAGCGGGATGAATGTGAATCGGGG
>NZ_CFDJES010000173.1:0-3217 GCF_983723665.1 Cobetia sp.
TCAACTGACCGCATTCGCGCAGATCATAGCCGCCGAGGGATTGCGCCAGCTGGATACCATTCGGTGTGGCCAGATAGTCCAGCAATCCCTGGAAGAGATCGCGGAAATAGACATTGCGCGGCACCACCAGATCGAAGGCCTCTTCACAGACCGGAACGAAGCCGAGGCCGAACTCATTGGCGGCCGACAGCGTACCGGGGCCGACGTCCACCTCGCCCCGCGCCACCATCGAGGCCACTTCACGCTCGGAATAGGCGATCGCCAGAGTATTGAGCTGCTCGGCACGCATCTGATGGCCAGACAGCCACTCCTGCAGGAAGCGCTGCGAACCCGCCCCCTCCTGTCGCACCGCCCAACGCCGCTGCGAACCGAACAGGCCGCTTGGGTCGATGGACAGATGGCGATCATCATTGCGGATGATCAGCCCCTGGGTACGGCGCGCAAGCCGCACCATCACCCACTGACGATAGCCATCGTGGCCGCGAATCAGCGCCGGATGACGCAGCGCCGCCTCCTCCGCGCGCCCCCAGTGAATGGCGCAGACGTCAGCACGCCCCTGGCTGAGCAGATCAAGCCCCAGACGCGTGCCGGTGACGCTCATGCCATAGAAGGCGCTACCGGCATGCTGCTGATTGAGACGCATGGAGAGCGCGGCCAGCAGCGGGTCATCACTGCCGGTGATCATCAGGCGATCCGCCAGCACACCATGATGGCTGGACTCGAGAATCCATTGCTCCACCAGGCGCCGCGGAAAGAGCCACTTGCCGGTCACCTTGGTCGCCGGCATGGTGCCGTCACTGGCCAGCTGATAGATCTTCTTCTCGTTGAGGTGCAGAAGGCGCGCGACTTCCTGCACCGTCAGAAAGGGGTTGTCGTGGGGGACCGGAGCCTGCCGGCCGGTGGCCGCATTCAGGGCCTCGCCTGAAGACTCAGCGGTAGAGCCGCCCGAAGGTGCGCCGAGTTCAGAGGAAAAGCCCTGTGAGGGTATGACGCCCAGCGGCGAAGAAAGACGACTCATCACTGCGCCCCCTTGTCATGTCCGGCTGCGCCGCCTGATGAAGATGACTTGCCTGACGCGTCATGGCGCGATGACTTGAGAGCGTCCCCTGCACGCAGCGGCGGGATGGCGTCCAGCACCAGCCGCCCGGCAGGGTCCACCGCCTGGAAGTGGCGCCCCTTGGCGCGCGCGATCAACAACACGCCAAAGCGTTCCGCCAGCTCCACCCCCTTCTGCGTGACGCCGGAGCGTGAGACCAGCACCGAGATCCCCGCCTGAGCCACCTTCAGTACCATCTCGGAGGTCAGGCGGCCGGTGGTGTAGAAGATATTGGCCCCTTGATAATCACTGTCATCATCACTCAAGGGCGCCAACCAGCTCAGCCCCGCCAGCGTATCGACGGCGTTGTGGCGGCCGACATCCTCGATGAACGCCAGCACTTCATCATCCCGACACAGGGCGCAGCCGTGAACCGCGCCGGCCTTGCGATAAGTCGCGTTGTGCGCCGCCAGCGCCTCCAGCAGGCGATACAACAGGGCCTGACTGAAGGGGCCTGCATCCAGCGCAGCCAGTGATTGGCGCTCCAGCAGATTGCCGAATACCGTGCCCTGCCCACAGCCGGTGGTCACGGTGCGCTTGCCGAGGCGCTGCTCGATATCCTCAGGCAGATGACGCGTCACCACCGAGGCGCTCTCGACTTCCCAATCCACCTGCAGCGCTTCGAGGTCCTCAAGCTCACCCAGCAGTCCCTGATTGCGCAGATAACCGGCCACCAGCGCCTCAGGTTCGGCACCCAGGGTCATCAAGGTGACGATCTCGCGACGATTGAGATAGATGGTCAGCGAGCGCTCGGCGGCAATGGACTGCTGATGGCGCTCACCGCGCTCATCCATGACTTCGATGTCCAGCGTAGTGGGTAGTGTGGCGCGACTGATCGCTGGCCGTGCAGAGGGCATCATGAACTCGGGTCTCCCTGATCGAGCCGGTTGGAATGGCAATTCTTGCGCTGAATCGCCGTAGAGTACCAGTCTGATGGCAGAGCTGTCCCCGCACTGACTGACGGTAACCCTGATATCGCATGCGCCGGCATGTATCTTGCACACTAGCACCATCGCAGCATTCTTTTCAGACCCGCTTGCGGGTACAGCAGTGAACAAGGAAGCCATGTCTGAATCCATCCCTCCCCGCAGTGACGACACCCGCTGGTTGAGCGTCACCCTGGCGCCCACCACGCAGAAACTGGGGCGTTTCAGCATCGACACCTGGCGGATTGCCGACCTCTCGCCCTCTGCAACGCCAGAGACGGAATCGCACGTAGCAGAGCCTGCCGCCGCTGATGAAGTAGCGCATCGCCGCATCCTGCCGCTGCAGCTTCACCTCACCGAGCGCACCGATTACCGCTACAACCTGCGCTGCGAGCAGCCGCGTCTGTTCGTCCAATGCGATGAGCGTGAAGCCGACGGCATGCAGCCCCGCGTGGTGACGGCCTGTCAGGAGGTAGCATCGCATTGGATGGATGGCGACCAGCTGGTGCTGGATGTGCCGATGCCCCCGGCCTTGATGGTGTGGCTGGAAGCCTACCTCGCGCGTCACGGCGAACGACTCGACGAGGGCAAGAAGAAGAAACGCAAGGGCGCCGGGCGCGCCAGTCAGGCAGAGCAGCTCGCCGCGACGCCCAACAAGACGCATCAGCCCGGTGATGGTACGGAAAGCACGTCATGAGCCAGCACGACGATAACGCAAGCCCTGCCAATGAAGGCCTGTTCTCGCGCTGGTCACGCCGCAAGCAAGGCGACAGCCGCCGTGAAGACCAACTGGCACAGCCGGACAGCGCCGAGGTGACC
The DNA here is from genome assembly GCF_983723665.1 of Cobetia sp. Lineage (NCBI taxonomy): Bacteria > Pseudomonadati > Pseudomonadota > Gammaproteobacteria > Oceanospirillales > Halomonadaceae > Cobetia > Cobetia sp. Next base: position 2,842 of record NZ_CFDJES010000173.1, read on the forward strand.
AAGGGCGACAGCCTCCCGCCGTCACAGGTGGGAGTCGCCTCTGACCACAGCGCTGACGCCCCTGCAGCGAGTGGCTCGCAGCACGAAGCCCTGGGCGGCGACAGCCCCTCCTCGGCAGCAGAGCAGTCAGCCGAACAGCCAGCAGAACAGGCATCAACCGAGAGCGATCAGCAGGCAGCAGACGCTGACAACGCTGAAGCGCCAGTCATCGAGCTGCCAGACCCCGACACCCTGACTCCAGACGCCGACATCAGCGCCTTCATGCAGAGCGGCGTGGACCCGACGCTACGCCAGCGTGCGCTGCGACGTATCTTCATGGGTGGCGAGCACTCGGTGCGCGATGGGCTGGATGACTACGACCAGGACTTCTCCCAGA
>NZ_CFDJES010000173.1:3317-4852 GCF_983723665.1 Cobetia sp.
GGCGAGCACTCGGTGCGCGATGGGCTGGATGACTACGACCAGGACTTCTCCCAGATGCGCCCGCTCGCCGAAGGTGTCGCCGACACGCTGCGCAGCTGGACCCGCAAGGTCGAAGAAGGCCTGGAAAAGCTTGATGAGGCAAGCGAGACACCCACGGCGGATACGGCGCAGGAGACAGACGACCAGATCGCTGAGCAGGCGCCTGACGGTGAGGCGCCAGTGGGCGAGTCACACGCGACGCCCAGCGACGAGATAGTCGAGTCGCCTGACCCGCAAGCGATACGAGCAGAAGACTCGCGCGAGCCAGCTCCCGCGTCAGATGATGTCGGCGGCGTCCGCCACAAGCCGTGAGCCGGGGCTGGCCCCACAGACGCCTCCAGCGCCAGGGCGTCAGGATGACGCGCCGCACAATCAACATGCGTCATTATGACCCACGAGTAAGCCGGATACGTCTGACCGAGGTCATCCTGATGCCTCATGGGTCACCCTGACGCGCCTCATCAAGGCGCACTGACTGCAACGCACATGCAAGATTCAGCATGACATGCCAACCCTTGAAGATGATGACTGGCGTCAACCGCCTGCGCTGATGAGTGCCTGCGCGACCTGACCGCGCCCCTCTTCTCGCCGGGCGTGAAAACGGCAATGTCATCAACAGCATGCAAAGATGGTTGGCCTGTCATGAATCCCCCACTGAACGACTGTCGATCGCCGACCCGGCTCTGACCGCGAGAGACCGCGAGAATCAGCGACGACCGGGACCTGCATCATCCGCCTGCCACCTGACGGCAGCTTGCATGCAAGGTCCGCCACGACCGAATAAGGATGAGGATGCTCAGCTCAAGCCTCGAGAGCGCTCAGCGCGCCCTCAATCAACAAGCACGCCAACGCGCCCTGTCATCCGCCATGGGTGGCTCGCCTGCCTCAAGTCTGCCGCTGTTGGCGACGGATGCCGGTAGCGCCCCCATCCGCTATCACAGTCAGGGACGCACCGTGATCATCGGCAGCGAAGCACGAGTGCGAGCACTGGCGAGTCTGCTGTCCCGCCTGCCGGCTACCGCTCAGCTGCCGGTGGCACTCTTGATCAGTGAGCAGGACAACAGTGCGCTGGTGACGATGGATGAACAGCATCTCGCCGCCAGTGAGTCGCTGCCTGTGCACAGTGCCCCGCGTGACATGCTCGCGCTGAGCGGTCACCTCGGCCAGTTCAGCCTTGCCAGTGATGGCGTCAATCTGGCTGCCGCGCTGGTGCCGCAAGGTGCTGGCAGCGCGACCCATTTCGACCTGATCGCCGACCTGTCCAGCCAGCCGCTCAACCAAGCGGAACTGCCACCGCCCGGCTATCTGCAAGCCGGCGCGGACGTCATCGCCGAGCTGGATCAGCTGGTCGCCGATGCTGAGGCCTCTCAGGAATCACTGTCACAGCTGACCACCTGGGCCATGCAGTTCGCGGGCCTGATCGGCAATTTCGACAAACCGAATTACGTGACCGTCAATCTCGATACCTGCGCGCATTCCAGTGCCGGCAATATCGG
>NZ_CFDJES010000174.1:0-3549 GCF_983723665.1 Cobetia sp.
CCCAGCATGGCGCTGCGCCAGTCCTGCTTGAGGGTGTCGAGGGTCACGTCACCCTCGGCAGAGCAGAACGCCTGAGTATGCTGCGCGAGCTGTTGCAGGCGGCTGGCAAGTTGCTGGTGCGCCTCGCTCAGCGTGTCAGCGGCAAACTGGCTGACGGCCTCTGCGCTGTTGGTGTCAGTGGTGGCGGCGTCTGTGTTGGCAGCAGGAGAGTCCGTCGCCGCCAGTGTGCTCGTCGAGAACAGCGCGGCGCCCAGCAGTGTCATGCCACAGGCCATCAGGGCCAGGGGCGAGGTCTTGCGCAGGCCAGGTTTCATCGGGGTTGCAGCTGGGGTGAAGGTGTCGCGGGGCATGAACGGGTATTCCTTGTCAGAGAGTCTCGAGGAAGCGCAACAGGGCTTCACGCTGGTCAGTCGGCAGGGCCACGACGGCATCGCGGCTTGGCTGGGCTTCGCCGCCATGCCAGAGCACGGCCTCGAGCAGGGTGCGTGCACGGCCATCATGCAAGAAGCCCGTGGCAGGGTTGACCGTCTGGGCCAGGCCGATGCCCCACAGGGGCGGCGTGCGCCATTCCTGGCCGCTGGCCTCGAATTCGCGGCGATCATCCGCCAGTCCTTCGCCCATGTCATGCAGCAGCATGTCGCTGTAGGGCCAGATCGTCTGCTCGGCCAGTTGTGCCGCCACGCCGCCCGACTGGGTGGTCAGGCGTGGGCGGTGGCAGCTGGCGCATTCAAGCTCGCGGAACAGTTGCTCGCCTTGACGCACCGTCGGGTCATCGATATCACGCCGGGTGGGCACGGCCAGATTGCGCGAGTAGAAGGCCACGTTGTCCATCACGTTGTCGTCGACCTCGATCTCCCCCCCATCGGGCAATGCCTCGCACTTCTGGAGCGGGGTGCAGTCGGTGGAGCTGACCAGATTGGAGGTCAGCCCCATGTCGCCGGCGAAGGCCTTGGCGCTCTGCTGTCGCACATCGGGCTGACCGGCCTTCCAGCCGAAACGGCCCATGACCTCGCGTTGCTCGGCGAGTGACCAGACAGTATTGGCGCGCCCGCTGATGCCGTCGCCATCCGCATCCTGCGGGTCGGCCCACTCGAGCAAGGTCTCGTCGCTGACCGCCTCGAGCAGCCCCAGCCCCACCATGCCGGGGGCGAGACGTGGGGAGAGCGCGATCGCGCCCGGGTCACCGAAGCCGGGTTCGACGATGGAATAGCGCGGCTTGCGCAACGTGATCACTTCCCCGTCCGCCAGGGTCACCGTCACGTCCTCGTAATCCACCTGCATGCGGCCTTCGCGCTCGATGCCGGGCACGGCGGCATTCTGCAGCTGGGTGCCATAGACAGGATGCGGCATCACCCCGGCGATACGCCGGAATTCACGCTCCTCATCGCTCCAGCTGTCCTCGTGACTGTCCGGCAGGCCCAGGCGCAGGAAAAGGCCTACCGAGGGATCGCCCTCAGCCGGCAAGCTGCCGCGGCCATCCTTGACGTGGCAGTTCTGGCAGGCGTTGGTGTTGAACAGCGGGCCGAGGCCATCGCGCGCGGTGGTGCTGGCGGGCGCGATCACCCAGGGGCTCTTGAAGAAGCTGTTGCCGACACTGAAGGACAGACGCTGATCGAAGCTCAGGTTCTTGGCCGGCAGCGAATAGGCATTGGTATCGTGCTTGGGCACGCTGCCGTCGCCACCGCTTCTGTCGGTGTCCTGCAATGGCAGGGAAGACAGATAGCTCATCACTGTCATCGCGGAATCTGCCGTGGGCTTGGGATGATCTGCCGATGCCGACTGAGCAGGCAGACACGCCAGGGCGATGGCAAGTGGCAGGGAGCGGGTCAGGGAGGGACGCAGCATCATGTCGTGGTGCAATATTGGCATACAGGGTTTTCCCGGCTTGCGCGGTCAGGCTGCTCGAAGAGTCGCCTCTCAGGACTCTATCGGCAGACGCGCATGAAAAGCTGGCGCAAGAACCATCAACGCCCGAACCTGTCGTGAGAGAGGTTCGGGCGAGGATATCAGCGCGACGCGAGGCAGCTTGGGGTCTTCAGCCAACTCACGCTTGGCAATGTGGAGCAGTTGATCAGAATTCGTGATCTGCCGTGTCGGCTTCCAGGCCATCGATACCGACGGTGCCGGCAATTTCTTCGATCAGACGGGTCTGGGCGACCAGATCCTGAATGCTGGCATTGATGATCTCGGCGCCTTCGGCATTGCCCGGGGCGATCATCTGGTCAAACTTCATGCCGCCCTCGGCTTCTGCCGTGTCGACCATCACCTGCAGCTGGCCCATGGTGGTGTCCAGTGCCTCGTGCATCTTCTCGGCCAGTTCCGGGTCATTCTGGGCGACGAGTGCATGCAGTGACGGGCCTTCGAAGGTGCGACCGTCTAGGGTCACGTACTTGCCTTCGTAGACGTTCTGGATGCCCTTGGCATTGTAGAAGTGCGAGTAGTGGGTGTTGTCGGAGAAGCAGTCATGCTCGTCTTCATAGGAGTTGGCTTCCAGCGCGACCTTCATGCGCTCACCGGCCAGCTCACCCAGTGACAGGGAGCCCATGCCGAACAACATCTTCTCGAGGCCTTCACCGGCCGGCAATGAAGTCAATTCTGCACGGTAGTTGTCCTTCTCGCCCTGTGCCCACTGGCCGACCATGTACTCCAGGTCGCTGATCAGCAGGTCGTTGGCGGCCAGCAGGTAGGCGCCACGACGGTCACAGTTGTCGGCGGTACAGGCATCGCCCTTGGCGAAGTCGGTCGCCGGGCGCTCGCCGGCACCGGCCTCAAAGCCGTGCATGTCCTGACCCCAGAGCAGGAATTCGATGGCATGGTAGCCGCTGGCCACGTTGGCCTCGAAACCGCCCAGCTCGTTGAGGGACGCCAGCAGCTCCGGGGTGATCTCGGTGGTGTCGATCTTGTCGGCACCGATCTGCACGCTGTCGCTGGCGATGATGTTGGCGCTGGCACCCGGGTTACCCAGTTCGGCCTGATAGCCGTCGCCTTCGACGTAATCGATCAGCCCTTCATCCAGCGGCCAGGCGTTCAGCTGACCTTCCCAGTCATCGACGATGGCATTGCCGAAGCGGAACACTTCACTCTGCTGATACGCCACGCGCGCCTGCTTCCAGGCGGCACGTGCCGCGGACAGCGTCTCTTCGGACGGCGACTCGATCAGCGCGGCATTGGCGGCGCGCAGGGCATTGGCACTGGCCAGGGCATCGCTGTAGGTGGCATGCGCGACGTTGGCGTACTGGGCGACGACAGCGTCGGCCGTCAGCGCCTTGTCATGCGCGTCGCCATGATGCTCTGCCAGAGCGGCACCGGTGAACATGGAGGCTGACAATGCGATGGCAGCTGCCAGCGGCTTGCGTGAGGCAAAACGGAAAGAGGCAGTCATGTGGATCCCTTGATCGGTCTGTTGTTATGCAGTGCGCGCAGAACGGCAGTGCGTGGGGCCGCTCGAGAGAGGGCGGGAAGTCATTACACGGTCTCTCGATGGTCGGCCCGCATCTCACTGGATCATATTGAGAACCTTTATTATTTGCAATCGACAAAACGTGCGTC
>NZ_CFDJES010000174.1:3649-4728 GCF_983723665.1 Cobetia sp.
GCCAGGTCATGACTGATGAACAGATAGCTCAGGCCTCGGCGTGTCTGGAGTTCACGCAGCAGGGCAATCAGCTGTTTCTGCACGCTGCGGTCCAGTGCCGAGGTGGGCTCATCGAGCACCAGCAGTCTGGGCTCGAGGATCAGGGCGCGCGCGAGGGCAATTCGTTGACGTTGACCGCCGGAGAACTCGTGGGGATAGCGATCGGCACACGCCGAGGGCAGTTCGACTTCCTCCAGCACCTGCGCCACACGCAGGCGAACCTCGTCGTCGCTGAGCGTTGGATGATGAAAGCGCAGACCTTCACTGATGATGTCCGCCACCGGCATGCGTGGCGACAGCGAGCCGTATGGATCCTGGAAGACGATCTGCATCTGACGGCGACGCAGGCGCAGCGTGTTGCGATCCAGCGTATCGATGCGTTCGTTCTCGAGGTGGATCTCGCCCTTGGCGGCCTGCAGCCTCAAGAGCGCCAGGGCGAGTGTCGTCTTGCCGGACCCCGATTCCCCGACCACGCCGAGCGTCTCGCCGCGGGCCAGTGTCAGATCCAGCGGATGAACGGCGACGAAGTCCGCGGGGCGCTTCTGGAACAGCTTCTTGCTGCGAGCGAAGCGCACCTCCAGCTTGCGCGCGGCGAGAACCGGTGTCGCGGCGTCCTCGGCACTCAAGTCGCTGGCGAGGCCTTCGGGTTCGGCGGCCAGCAGCTCGCGGGTGTAATCGGCCTGTGGCGCATCGAATACCTCGTCGACGCGCCCTTGCTCGATGCATTCCCCGTCGCGCATCACGATCACGCGGTCGGCGTGACGGCGCACCAGATTGAGGTCATGGCTGATCAGGACCATCGCCATGCCCTGGTCGCGGCGCAGGCGATCCAGCAGCTGGAGTATCTCCTGCTGCACGGTGACATCCAGCGCCGTGGTCGGCTCATCGGCGATCAACAGCGGTGGCTGATTGGCCATCGCCATGGCGATCATCACGCGCTGGCGTTGCCCGCCGGAGAGCTGGTGTGGCCAGGCGTCGATCAACTCCTCGGGACGCGGCAGCTGCACCTGGCAGAGCAGTTCCAGCACGCGCTGGCGGGC
>NZ_CFDJES010000175.1:0-4670 GCF_983723665.1 Cobetia sp.
TTGGGATCGATGGAGGGCTTGCGACCATCCACCAGGTCCGCCAACAGACTCGCACTGCCGCAGCTCATGGTCCAGCCCAGGGTGCCGTGTCCGGTGTTCAACCACAGATTGTCGTACTTGGTGCCACCGATGATCGGCGTGGAATCCGGCGTCATCGGACGCAGGCCGGCCCAGAATTCCGCCCGCGCATAGTCACCGGCTTCCGGGAACACATCACGCACCACCATGTTGATGGTCGCACGGCGCTTCTCGATCAAGGAAAGATCGAACGAGGCCAGCTCGGCGGTGCCACCGACGCGAATGCGGTCATCGAAGCGCGTCAGCGCGACCTTGAAGGTCTCGTCCATCACGGTGGACTGCGGCGCGGCATCGGCATTGATGATTGGCACGGTCAGGCTGTAGCCCTTGACCGGATAGATCGGCAGGTCCAGATCCAGATCACGCGCCAGGAACGGCGAGTAGCTGCCCAGACACATCACGTAGCTGTCTGCGGTCATCTCGCCACGGTCGGTGATGACCTTCTCGATGCGGCTGCCGCTGCGCTGGATGCGCTGAATGGTGGTATTGAAGACGAAATTGACGCCCAGGGTGTCGCGGCAGTAATCCGCCAGCCGGTTGGTGAACAGATGGCAATCGCCGGTCTGGTCATCCGGCAGGTGCAGGCCGGCGATGAACTTGCCCGGCACGCGGGTCAGTGCCGGCTCCACCGTGGCACAGGCGTCGGCGTCCAGCAGCTGATGGCGCACGCCACAGCCCGCCAGCACCTTCATGTCGCTCTGCACGGCATCGACCTGCGCCTGGGTACGAAACAGCTGCAACAGCCCCTTCTGACGGTCTTCGTAACGCAGCCCGGTCTCTTCGCGCAGGGCGTTGATGCAGGCGCGGCTGTACTCGGAGACCCGTACCATGCGCTCCTTGTTGACGGCATAACGGTCGGCGTTGCAGTTGGCGAACATCTTGACCATGAACTTGGCCATCTGCGGGTCCATGCGCGGCTGGATCTTGAGCGGCGCATGCTCCTGGAACATCCACTTGACGGCTTTCTGCGGAATGCCCGGCGCCGCCCACGGCGAGGAGAAGCCGAAGGAGACCTGACCGGCGTTGCCGTAGCTGGTTTCCATCGCCGGGCTGGCCTGACGGTCGACGACCGTGACCTCATGCCCCTGACGCGCCAGATAATAGGCACTGGTGACACCGACGACGCCGCTACCGAGTACAAGAATCTTCATGTTGGCCTACCCCATGACTGCAAGCCGCGCCCCACGGCAAATGACAGGCGTATTCGCGCACTCGGCAGCGAATAAAGACGATGAAGGCCAGCACCGGTCGACAGGGCGACTCACAGTGGCTTGGCCTGAATGCATCCAGTATAGAGGCGCAAACCACGGTTAATATTCTGTTATGAGACCCTATATCAGAAAATAAGCAGGTAAATTTCGCATCATGGCAGTGATAAAAAACAAAAAAGCGGCCATTTTTGGAATGGCCGCTTTCGGTGCTTCTCAGCGGGACTGCTGACGGGGCTTCTGGCAAGGTCTATTGGCAGGGCCTCCAGCAGGACCTTCCGGACAGAATCTTCTGAATGGCGCCTGACATCTCAAGGGAGCGCTCGTGCTGGACGCCATGGGGGCCCGGGCGATCAGGTCGTCGCGACATAGGCATGGCGACGCACTGACTTGCCGCGGTCGCCCAGGGCCTGACGATAGACGCGCCATGCCACCACACCCGCCAGCAGGTTGCCGATCGCCGAGCCGATGGCGACACCGCGCAGCCCATCCAGATGTGCCCCCAGCCATACCGCCGGCATGAAGCAGATGAAGAGACGCACGAAGGACAACGCCGTGGCACGCAGCGGCCACCCCAGCGCGTTGGCAGCCGACACGACCAGCATGCAGATGCCGAGGAAGGAGTAGCTGGGCAACATCCACGGCAGCAGGACCGCCAGTGCCGCCGAGACCTCGTCACTGCCCACCAGCACATAGGCCAGCGGTGTCGCCAGCACTGCCGCGATGATGCCCAGCACCAGCTGCCAGATCACTACCACGCGGGCGGCCAGGTTCATCAGGCGGCGAATTTCCTGCCAACGGCCGGCGCCATAACAGCGCCCGAGCCACGGCGGCAGCGACATGGTCAGGGCCAGCACCACGATCAGCGAGAAGGTTTCCAGGCGTGAGGCGATCCCCCAGGCGGCCACCTCCGTCTGGCCCAGTCCCGCGACGATGGCGGTGACCAGCATCGCGGAGAGTGCCGGCATCATCTGGCACAGAATCGCGGGTATCGCGATCCCCGCCAGCTGGCGGCGCGAGGCCTGCCATTCGGCCCACAGACCGCGATATTCCATCCAGTCCCGGCGCGAGAGCTTGAATGCCGTGATGGCAAGCCCGGCCCCGAAGGAGAGTACGGTCGCCCAGGCAGCCCCCGCCAGACCGAAGCCGGGCAGCGGCCCTGCGCCGAAGATCAGCAGCGGGTCCAGCACCAGGTTGAAGACACTGGTCAGCAGCATCATCTCGCCCGGTAGACGCGTGTCGCCGTGGGCGCGGAACAGGCTGTAGAGCACATAGGCCATGGCCCCCAGCCAGCTGGCGATCAGCGACGGGCCCCAATAGACCTCGATCAGCGTCATTTCAGTGGCATTGGCCCCCAGCAACTCGAAGGCCGGTACCCTGATGACCCACAACAGCAGCATCAGCAGTGCCATCAACACACCGGACCCCAGCAGCACCACACCGCCCAGACGCCGGGCACGCGCCTCATCCTCGGCGCCCAGGGTACGCGAGACGATCGCGGCGATCGCGATGCCCATGCCGACCTGCACCCCGATGATCAGAAAGGTCAGCGGGAAGGTGAAGGATTGCGCGGCCAGTGGCGCGGTGCCCAGATGCGAGACGAAGGCGGCATCGACCAGGTTGAAGCCCAGCAATCCCATGATGCCGAGTGTCATCGGCAAGGTGCTGCGCCACAGGCGTGACATCAGCTCACGCGTCGTCGGCGTTTCCGACGTTGGCGGGGTCGATGTTGCAGAGGCGTCGGTGGACATAGAAGAAGACATGAACTCACTCCCAGCATGTCGAGCATGGCTGGTTGGATGAAGGTATAAGGCGTCGGAACACTTCCGTGACGCTGGAGGGATGATTCTAGGGATTTCGCCGGACCCCAGATAGGCTCAGTGGGACATGTCTTTGATGCATTGTCGGCAACAGGAAGAGCGAGAAACGCGTTGATGCGTGGTATTAGAGGAAACAGTGACCGTGATAAACTCACCTTGTCAGGGATTTCCGTCACCTGGATTCGTGATGATGACCCATGCAATGTCACCGATTATCGACTGCTACCGAAGTTGGACCGTCGCTTTATATGCACTGACTGCCTCACGGATGGCTGGCAGAGTGTTCCCCTCCCCATGGCATCACGAGAGGTCAGACCGTGGATAAAGCATCCCGTTTGTTGCTGTTTCTCGATGTGGTAGAAGCACAGAGTTTTTCCAAGGCGGCTGACCATCGTCAGGTCAACCGCTCGGTGGTCTCCAAGCAGATCAGCCGTCTGGAAGAAGAACTGCAGATTCGCCTGTTCAATCGCTCGACTCGCTCGCTGGCCCTGACGGATGCGGGGCGCGAGATCCATCAGCACGCACTGCGTCTGCGTGAAGTGCTGGAAGATACCGACGATGTGGCCGGCGCCTATCAGGATGGCCCGCGCGGCATCCTGAAGATCACCAGCCCGAGCCACTTCGGGCGCACCTATGTCGCCCAGGCTGTGCGCCTATACATGGAGCGCTACCCGGACACCCAGGTGGAAGTGCGCCTGGAAGACCACCTGACCGACCTGATCGGCGGCGGTTATGACCTGGCCATTCGCATGTCGGAGCTGGAAGACTCCAACCTGATCGCGCGTCCGCTGGCTGCACACCGTCACCTGATCTGTGCCTCGCCGGCCTTCATCGAGCGTCACGGCATGCCCCAGACCCCCGCCGATCTGTCTGGCCTGCCGGCAGCGGTGTATTCCCGCGATGGCTTCATTCTCGATCGCCTGCGCGTCTGCACCGAGAGCGGTGTCGAGGAAAAGGTGGCGCTGGATTCGCGCCTCAAGGTCAATGATGCCGACGTGCTGATCGGCGCCATCAAGTCGGGCGCCTGCTATGGCATGGTGTCCGCGATCAACATCAAGGACGAGATCTTGAACGGCGAGCTGGTGCCGCTGTTGACCAACGTGCCGATGAAGCCACTGCCTTCGATCCACCTGGTCTACCCGCACCGCCAGTACCTGCCGCAGAAGACGCGTCGCTTCAGCGATTGCCTGCAGGAGGTCGTCGGCACGCCGCCCGTCTGGGAGCAGCGCATCCCGGGCTTCGAGAACATGTACGGCTACGGTAGCGGTTGCAGCGAATGAGACGTCGCCACGGCTCTCGAGTCTGAACGCACGCCGCCACCTCCCGCGGCCACTGCCAGACTTGAATGCCCAGCATGAAAACGCCCGCCATGCAGAGTCACTGCGTGGCGGGCGTTTTCATTTCAGGCCCCTTTCATTTCAGGCCCCTTTCATTTCAGCGCCCTTCATCAAGCGCCCTCCAAAAGTACTCAGGGGCAGGGATGGATCGACGGCTTGCGCTTGAGCCACTCGACCAGCTCCGGCAGGCGCTTGGGCCGTGCATAGCGGAAGCCCTGCACCAGATG
>NZ_CFDJES010000176.1:0-4662 GCF_983723665.1 Cobetia sp.
CTGACACCCCGGAGACGGCCGCGCCGCGCATCAGCGTCACCGACTCGGCACGCAAGGTGGTCTACGCCGACCTGGAGTCGTCGGCATCGCGCCAGCTGCGCGTCGCGGCGATGGTGGATATCGGCCAGCGGGAACGCGACAGCTTTCACCCCGAACTGGATGAGCAGCGAATTGCCGCGCTGCGCAAGCTGGCCAGCGCCACCTTCCCCGCAGCCGGCGATTTCGCGCAGGCCACTCCCTGGTCCGGACTGCGCCCCAGCACACCCAAGGGGCCGCCGATCCTCGGCCGTCCCCGGCAAGCGAACAGCCCGGACAATCTGTGGCTGAACGTCGGCCATGGCAGTCTGGGCTTCACGCTGGCCTGCGCCAGTGGCGACCTCATCGCACGCGCCATCTCGCGAGAGGCTCTCCCCAGCTCTCTCTCCGACAGCCTACCTGATACCCTCGCTGCGCGGCCGGGACGCTAGTCTGATGAATTCCCTGCCACTTTTTCGCACTGATGCGTTGACAACATCACGGGCAATCCGTAATATTCGCCTCCGTTGGACGGCTACATAGCTCAGCTGGTTAGAGCACATCACTCATAATGATGGGGTCCCCTGTTCAAATCAGGGTGTAGCCACCAACCAAGATTCGAAAGGCCTGACTGCTTGCAGTCAGGCCTTTTTCGTTGTGCGCGATCCATACGCAAGACTCGCGCATCCAGCACCCTGCGCCGTAATCCTCGAGCCAGGTCGCCGGCATCAAAAAGGGCGACCCGCAGGCCGCCCTTTTTCCAGGCTCGTCTTTTTACGATTTTACGCTACGCGCCCGCCCTCTCAGCACAATCCGGCTCGACTCAGTCCAGCTGCTCGCGATTGCAGAAGGCTACCAGCACCTTGATCAGCATGGCGACATCGGCACTGCCAGATGTCTCACGAATCGAGTGCATGCCCCACTGCGGTAGCCCTACATCCAGAGTCGGTACCCCCACCTCGCTGGCGGTGATCGGCCCGATGGTGCTGCCACAGCCCATGTCGGCACGACTGACGAAGGTCTGCACCGGCACATCCTGCTCGCGACACATCTCGCGGAACAGCCCGGCCGTGGTGCTGTTGGTGGCGTAACGCTGATTGGCATTGACCTTGATGACCGGCCCGGCATTCAACTTCGGCCCATGCCCCGCATCATGCTTGTCCGCGAAATTGGGGTGCACGGCGTGGGCATTATCGCAAGAAATCATCAAGGAGCGCTGCACGAGGCACTGATAGCCTTCTTCGCTGTCCAAGCCGACGTAGTGATTGATGCGCTTGAGCACATCGGCCAGGAAGGGCCCCTGGGCACCACAGGCGCTGGCACTGCCGACTTCTTCATGATCGGTGGTGACGAACAGCGCCCCCTGACTGCCATCGGCCTCCAGCAGAGCCTCGAGACCGACGAAGCAGGACAGCAGATTGTCGAGGCGCGCACTGGTGATCAACTCACCCTTCAGCCCCGACTGCGCCGCCGGCTGCAGATCATACAGGCCCAGCTCGAAGTCGACGACATCCGCGACCCGCACGCCGTGCTGCTCCTCGATCAGCTCGATCAACAGCGTATTGAAGGCCTCCGCGGGCGTCCCGGCCTCTTCCCCAAGCTGCATGACCACGGCTGACATCTGGGTCTGGGCATTGATGGCACGCCCGCTGTTGACGTCACGATCCAGATGGATCGCCAGGCTCGGCACGCAGGCAAACGGACGCATGACCGTCAGCAGCAGCGTCTCGCGACGACCGTCCGCATGCCGCACCTGGACACGGCCCGCAAGCCCCAGATCGCGATCGAACCAGGTGCTCAGCAACACGCCGCCATAGGTCTCGACGCCCAGCGTCAACCAGCCCTGACTGGCCTGTGCCGGATTGGGCTTCAGGCGCAGACAGGGCGAATCGGTGTGCGCACCGATCATCCGAAGTGAGCTCAGCGACGTATCACCCTTCGGGAGCTGAAAGGCGATCAACGAGGAATCATTGCGCGTGACATAGGCGCGCTCACCGGGCGCCAGCTGCCAGGAAGACGTCTCGCTGAGGCGGCGATAGCCCGCCTGTTCAAGACGCTGCGCCATGGAAGCCGTCGCGTGCCACGGCGTGGGAGAAGAAGACAGGAAGTCGAGCAGTGCGGGAACGCGGGAATCCGCAATCGCATGAGTCATGATGGCGTCTGGTCCTCGAAGATATATGCAAGGCACTGTATAAGAAGAAACATGATGGGGAAAACCTGTGACGACCCTTCGACGGCACGACTGCCATCCAGTCACCATTCAGCGGGGCGTCGAGAAGCGCGGCATGCCAGCCAAAGCCCTGCGCTGACAGAGTTTTCACAACCCCAACGCATCAACGCCAGACAACTGTGTATGGTGCGTGAGACTGCTACAATGCCCGCTCGACCCCCTGCGGGGAGGTCGTTCAGGGAGCAGAGTGTACATGAATCGGGAGTGCTTCATTGATGAGCCTGTTCGCAAACGTCCGGCGCACGGCATTCGTTGCCCTGTGTCTTGCCATGGCCGGCCCTGCCAGTGCCGCGGTCACCCCTACTGACGCCGATGCACAGGCTGCTCGCGAAGTTGCCGAGTCTTTGCGCTATGGGCATTACGAAGATGTGACCCTGGATGACCACTGGGCCAACCGCGCCTTTACGCAATACCTCAAGACTCTCGACCCCCAGAAAGCCTATCTGCTGGATGCGGACATCAGCGAGTTCAGCGACCTGCGTCACGATTTCGACGACGCCATGGTCGATGGTGATCTCGAGCGCATCTATGGGCTCTACGAGCGCTATCAGCAACGCCTCACCGCACGCCTCACCTGGCTGGTGAAGACACTGGACGCCAAGCCGAGCTTCGATTTCGACAAGGATGATCGCCTGGCGCTGGACCGCAAGGACAGCCCGTGGGCCGATAGCGAGCAGGAGCTCGACGAGCTGTGGCGCAAGCGCCTCAAGAATGCCTGGCTGTCGATGTCGCTGTCCGACAAGAGCGATGACGAGATCGCCAAGACGCTCAGCGAGCGCTATTCCAACCAGCTCAAGCGCATCAAGCAGACCAACGATGAAGATATCCTGACGCTGGTGATGCATGCCGTGACCGGCAGCATCGATCCGCACAGTGAATACTTCTCGCCGCGCCAGGGCGAATCCTTCGATATCCAGATGAAGCTGTCGCTGGATGGCATTGGCGCCCTGCTGCAATCCGAAGGTGAATACGTCAAGGTCTCGAGCCTAGTGCCCGGCGGCCCTGCCGAGAAGGATGGCGAGCTCAAGCCGGCCGATCGCATCGTGGCCGTCGGCCAGGGTCAGGGCGACAGCGAGTGGACCAACGTGGTCGGCATGCGCCTGGATGACGTCGTGGACCTGATCCGCGGCCCGAAGGGCTCCGTCGTGCGCCTGGAAGTGATTCCGGCCCAGTCGCTGGATGTCACCAAGACGCGTGAACTGGATATCACCCGCGATACCGTCAAGCTCGAGGACCAGGCCGCCAATGCCAAGGTCATCGACGTCAAGCGCGATGATGGCGTCCACAGGATCGGCGTCATTCACGTGCCCGCCTTCTATGTCGATTTCGATGCCTGGCAGGCCGGTGAAGACGACTATCGCAGCACCACCCGCGACGTGGCGCGCCTGATCGACGAACTGAAGGCCAAGCAGGTGGAAGGCATCATTCTCGATCTGCGCAACAACGGCGGCGGCGCCCTGCAGGAAGCCAATTCGATGATCGGCCTGTTCATCGATCGCGGCCCCACCGTGCAGGTGCGTGATGCACGCGGCCGTATCAGCCTCTACGGCGATACCGACGCCGGCACCCACTATGACGGCCCGCTGACCGTGCTGGTCAACCGCCTCTCGGCCTCGGCATCCGAAATCTTCGCCGGCGCGATCCAGGACTACGGCCGCGGCCCGATTCTCGGCAGCCAGACCTTCGGCAAGGGCACGGTGCAGACCATCTCCTCGCTGAGCGAAGGCGAGATCAAGCTGACCCGCGCCAAGTTCTATCGCATCTCCGGCGACTCGACCCAGAACAAGGGCGTCAAGCCGGACATCGCCTTCCCCAGCGTCATCGACCCGCAGGAGATCGGCGAATCCAGCCTCGACTACGCGCTGCCCTGGGACCAGGTGCGCCCGGTGAAGTATCGCCGCTACGGTGATCCGGCACGCTACCTGGCCGCATTGCGCGCCCGCCACCAGAGCCGCGTCGAACAGGACCCCAACTTCAGCTACCTGAAGAGCGAAGTCGCGCTGTCAAAGGCACTGCGCGCGCAGCAGACCAGCATCAGCCTCAATCGTGAGCAGCGCAAACGCGAGATGGATGCCCAGGAAGCCGAGCAGCTGGCACTGGAAAACAAGCGCCGTCGCGCCCTCAACCTCGAGCCACTGACAAGCTTTGCCGAACTCGATGCCGCCAGCGACCACATCTCTTCCCCCGAGAGTGACCCGCAGCAGGAAGCCGATATCGAAGAAGGCAGCAGCGACAAGGAAGCCAAGGACCCGATCGATCAGGCCCAGCTTCAGGAAAGTGCCGAGATCCTGCTCGACTACGCCCACCTCACCGGTGATCGCTAGACTCTCGTGACTCGCACCATGACCCGCGTCTGACGAAGCTGGTCGACCGCCAAGGCCCCTGCTCTCATGCAACACCGAGCGCAGGGGCTTTTT
>NZ_CFDJES010000177.1:0-4654 GCF_983723665.1 Cobetia sp.
GCGCTGTCTGACAGCGAACCGCATGCCAGTGACGGCGTGAGCGAACCGCTGGTCGAGCACGCTCCCGATCAAGGCGTCGCGTTCGAGCCGGGCCTCAAGGGCGAGGACCTCGAGAAGGCGCCCGTGCGTGAGAGCCACTTCAACAGCGACAACGTGATCGATTACCAGGCGCCGGAATTGACGCTGGGGGATGCTGGTCACGCTGATGGTGAGAAGGGCGCTGATACCGAGGCATCCAAGGCGGCGGATAGCGCGCTCAAGGGCGAGTCCGTCGAGTTTACCTCGCTGCGTGAAGAGCTGGATGACCACTCCGCGATTGAGAACGGCGCCGCAAGTGAAGGCAGCGCTGCGAGCCGGAAGCCGTATCAGGCGTCCAGCAAGCCATCAGCCGCTGTCGATGGCATGGACGAGCTGCCGTCACTGGATAGCATGACGCTGGAAGAGGTGGACGTGCCGCGGCGTGATATCTCGGAATTCGAGGTCGAGGAAGTGGCGTTCGAGTCTGGGGATCAGGATAATGCCTATCCCTCTGTCGAGTCGGCAGGGTTTGGGGCTGGCGCCCAGGATACCGTGGCATTCCAACAGCTCGAGGAAGCCCGTCAGTTGTTGGTGGATGGCGATGATGATCAGGCGGCTGCGCTGCTTGAGCCGCTCGCTACTGCCAGTGATGACATGGTCCGTGAAGAGGCGCTGGCGTTGATGGAGCGCTTTGGTCTGACCTGATGCCCTTTTTTACACCGTTGGATGATAACGAGAAACGCCCGGGGCGCATTGCTCTGGGCGTTGAATATGATGGCACCCGCTATTGTGGCTGGCAGCGTCTGAGCCACGCCCCCTCCGTGCAGGAAGCGCTCGAGAAGGCCTTGTCCAAGGTCGCCTCCACGCCGATTACCGTGCATTGCAGTGGCCGCACCGATTCCGGTGTGCATGCCGTGCGTCAGGTCGTGCATTTCGATACCCCCGTGGGCCGCAGTCGCAAGGCCTGGCGCATGGGCGGTAACGTCAACCTTCCCCCCGATATCGGGATTCATTGGGCCGTGCCGGTGCCCGATGATTTCCACGCGCGTTTCAGCGCCATCGCCCGTCGCTATCGCTACATGATCATCAACCAGCCGTTTCGGCCGGTGATGGAGCGCAACAATGTCACCTGGTGTCGCGAGCCGCTCAATGTCGCCGACATGCAGGCCGCGGCGGCGCATCTGGTAGGTGAGCTGGATTTCTCGGCGTTCCGCGCCGCAGGCTGTCAGTCGCGCTCGCCGTGCCGCCACGTGCACTTCATTGAAGTCAGTCGCCATGGCCATATCGTCATGATCGATATCCAGGCCAATGCCTTCCTGCATCACATGGTGCGCAATATCGCGGGCACCTTGATGGCCATCGGGCGTGGCGAGAAGCCTGTCGAGTGGATCGTCGAGCTGATGCGCGGAGGAGATCGCACGCGCTCGAGCGCGACGGCAGCGGCGACAGGGCTTCACTTCGTCGATGTCATCTATCCGCCGCGCTATGCGCTGCCCAAGGAACCCCTGGGCCCTGGTCTGGTCGCACATCTTGGCGAGTGGACGGGCGAGCGCCCGTTGCCGGACTGCCCGATGGTGCGCTCACGCATGGCGCGTGCCGAGGCCGAGGGTGCCGAAGAGGCGCGCGCGGCAGGCAAGCTCAGTGAGCAGGAGGCCATCCGGCTGGGCAACGTGGCCCGTGAAGCCGAGCGCCTCAGTCGCGAGCATGAACAAGCGATTCCTGCGGCAGGCGATCCTGCGGCAGGCGTTCCTGCGGCAGGCGCCGAGGATGACACGCTGACGACTGCCACCCAGAATGAATCCTCACGTTGAACGGAGTGATCCCATGACCGAGATGAGCGCTCGAGCGAGCCAGCGTACCCGGATCAAGATCTGTGGTTTGACGCGAGAGCAGGATATCCGCGACGCCGTGGCAGCAGGGGCCGATGCGCTGGGCTTCGTGCTGTGGCCGGGCAGCAAGCGTGCGGTGGATGTGGCGCGGCTGGCCGAGCTTGCCGCGTGCGTGCCGGCCTTCGTGACGCGGGTCGGCCTGTTCGTGGATGCCAGCGCCGAAGAGATTGCCGCGGCGGCGCCACATCTCGATCTGCTTCAGTTGCATGGCAATGAGACGCCGGAGCAGTGCCGGGCGGCAGGGCGGCCCTATATCAAGGCGTTGCGCATGCGTGACGGGATCGATCTCGCCGCGCAGGCGGCGCGCTACCATGACGCGCGTGGCCTGTTGCTGGATGCCTATCGTCCCGGCGTGCCCGGTGGCACCGGCGAGACCTTCGACTGGTCGCGCATCCCGGCCGATCTGCCGCTGCCGGTCATCCTGGCCGGTGGTCTCGAGTCAGGCAATGTCGCCGCGGCGGTGGCGCAGGTCGCCCCTTACGCGGTCGATGTCTCCGGCGGTGTGGAAGCCGCGCCCGGCGAGAAGAGTGCCGAGCGCATGCAGGCATTCTGTCAGGCAGTCCGCCAGCAGCGCTGATTTGCCGGCACGCGTTGTGGCCCTTGCACTGCTTTCGTCCCAAGCGGCGAGGGCCGCAACGCTCAATTGGCATCTCGCACTACCCGCAAGGGGGGCGAAGCCGCTACAATGACCCCCAGAATTCGGAAAAGTGGCCGTACGACCAATGGGTTGCACGGTCTTTTCCATTGGCACTGCCCTGTGATGGTAGCTGCCCGCCATATTGCCGGGGGCGTGAACGCCCTGGAATATGTGCCAACTCGCATGGCCGCCGACAGTCGTCGAGCGGTGCCCAGAACAGCAGCAAAACGGAAGCCTCCCCACCATGAGCTGGCTTGACAAGATTGTGCCGTCAATGAGCCGTATCCAACGCAAGGATCGGCGTACCTCCATTCCTGACGGCCTGTGGCGTAAATGCCCCAAGTGCGAAGCAGTCCTGTACCTTCCGGAGCTGACCAAGCACGACAACGTCTGCCCGAAGTGTGACCACCACCTGCGTCTCACTGCGCGTGCGCGTCTGTCCTGGTTCCTCGACAGCGAAGGCCGCGAGGAAATCGCGGCGGATCTCGAGCCGGTCGATCGCCTCAAGTTCCGCGACTCCAAGAAGTACAAGGATCGCCTGAGTGCTGCCCAGAAGCAGACCTCCGAGAAGGATGCGCTGGTCGCCATGCGCGGTGCGCTCTCCGGTCAGCCGGTCGTGGCCGTGGCCTTCGAGTTCAGCTTCATGGGTGGCTCCATGGGTGCCATCGTCGGCGAGAAGTTCGTGCGTGCAGCAGAGCTTGCGCTGGCCGAGAACATCCCGCTGGTCTGCTTCGCCGCCTCCGGTGGTGCTCGCATGCAGGAAGCCTTGTTCTCCCTGATGCAGATGGCCAAGACCTCCGCGGCGCTTGAAAAGCTCAAGCAGGCTGGCGTGCCGTACATCAGCGTGCTGACCGATCCGGTCTTCGGTGGCGTCTCTGCGTCGCTGGCGATGCTGGGTGACCTGAATGTCGCCGAGCCGAACGCCCTGATCGGCTTTGCCGGTCCGCGTGTCATCGAGCAGACCGTGCGTGAGAAGCTGCCGGAAGGCTTCCAGCGCTCCGAGTTCCTGCTCGAGCATGGCGCCGTCGACATGATCATCCACCGCCGCGAGATGCGTGAGCGCCTGTCCAGCATCCTGCTCAAGCTGCAGGGCATGCCGGTCAACGCCGCCAACCTGCCGGTCGCGGATGCGGTCGTCGAAGAAGAATCCGTCGAGGCGGATGCGACTGTCGAAGCACCGGCCGAGCCGCGCTCCGCCGTGGACAGCGTGCTCGACGAGACCTTCACCAGCGAGAAGCCGCAAGGCGAACGTCGCGATGGCTGAGCAGGGCTCCGCCCCGGCAAGCTGCAGCACCGATGAGGTGCTGCAGTCTTCCTCACTCCCTCCGCTGAATGCCGCTTCGTGGCAGCTTTCCCCCCTGCATGATGCCGTGCCGCGTGGCCTCTCGCTGGATGAGTGGCTGACGCGTCTCGAGCATCAGCACCCCGTCAGTATCGATATGGGCCTTGCCCGAGTGCTGTGCGTGGCCAGGCGTCTCGGTCTGGTCGGGGCGGGTGCGCGTCGGCTCGGTGGCCGCATCATTACCGTGGCGGGCACCAACGGCAAGGGCTCGACGGTTGCCATGCTCGAGGCGCTGGGGCGTGCCCACGGGCTGAGCACCGCCACCTATACCTCTCCGCACCTGCTGCATTACAACGAGCGTCTGAGCTTCAATGGTCACGACGTCAGTGATGCGGCATTGGTCACGGCCTTCGAGCAGGTCGATTCCGCGCGCCACTCCGGGCTGTCGGCCAGTGGTGAGCCGGTGGATGACGAGGGCGTGATCAGCCTGACCTACTTCGAGGCCGGCACGTTGGCCGGGCTATGGCTGATCGCTCAGCAGCAGCCGCAGCTCGCGATTCTGGAAGTTGGCCTGGGTGGGCGTCTGGACGCAGTCAACATCATCGATTGTGATGTCGCGATGATCATCACGGTCGCACAGGATCATGCCGCGTTTCTTGGCACCGACCTCGAGAACATCGGCTTCGAGAAGGCCGGGATTCTGCGCGCCGGCAAGCCGGCCGTGTTCGGCTCGGATGTGCTGCCGTCCAGTTGCGCGGAACATGCTCGCTCGCTGGGTGTCACGCCGCAGGTGCTATGGCAGGACTTTCGCTGGCAGGTCGCGGCTGA
>NZ_CFDJES010000178.1:0-4628 GCF_983723665.1 Cobetia sp.
AAAAGCCCGCCACGTGGATCACGTGGCGGGCTTTTTGCTGTCTGCAGGGGCCAATCAGGCCGTGCAGGATTGGCGGAGCTTACTTGTAGGCAGCGGCCTTGAGCGCGGCGATACGGTCATCCAGCGGCGGGTGGCTGGCGAACAGTTGCTCCATCAGCTTGCGGCTCTTGCCGGTGGTGATGGCGAAGGCGGTCATGGTGTCGGGCATCTGGTCCGGCAGCTCATGTTCCTGCTTGAGGCGAGCCAGGGCGTTGATCATCGAGCCGCTGCCCGCCAGGCCTGCGCCTGCGGCATCGGCACGGTATTCGCGCCAGCGCGAGAACCAGGCGACGATCATCGAGGCCACCAGGCCCAGCACCATTTCCAGCACGAACACGACCGCCATGTAGCCGAAGAAGCCCAGGCCGCCGTTCTCGTCATCGCGCTTGAGGAAGGCGTCGATGGCATGTGCGGCGATACGCGCGAAGAACATCACGAAGGTGTTCACCACGCCCTGGATCAGCGTCAGCGTCACCATGTCGCCGTTGGCGACGTGGCCGATCTCGTGCGCCAGCACGGCGCGCACTTCCTCGGGGCGCATGCGATTGAGCAGGCCGGCCGAGACGGCGACCAGCGCATCATTGCGGTTCCAGCCGGTGGCGAAGGCATTGGATTGCTGCGCCGGGAAGATGCCGACTTCCGGCATCTTGATGCCAGCGTCGCGCGCCAGTTCTCCGACGGTGTCCAGCAGCCAGCGTTCGGTGTCGTTCTGCGGCTGTTCGATGATCACGGTGCCGGTCGAGGACTTGGCCATCGTCTTGGACAGGAACAGCGAGATCACGGAACCGGCCATGCCGATGATGAAGCAGAAGATCAGCAGCGCCGTGTAGTTGATGCCGTTGGCTTCCATGTAGCCATCGAAGCCCAGCAGGCGCAGCGTGACACTGGCCAGCAGCACCACCGCCAGGTTGGTGATCAGGAAAAGGGCTATCCGCATCATGGGGTCAGGTCTCCAATGCCAATATATCGGTAGGGCGCAATTATCTGCCCGCGATACTGACAGTGAGATGAATCACTGGCGGCAGCGCGGGCAGAATTTGCGTCGACAGTCTGCAAGGACGGTCTGCAAGGACAGCAAGGTATCACCACTGGAGGCGATCTGCGTAGCCCCTTGATCACGGGGGCTGGGCCGATGTCAGGCCTTGCGACGTCGCGCCAGGAAGCGGCCGAGGCGTTCGATGGCTTCTTCCAGCTGGTCGGCGTAGGGCAGGGTGACGATGCGCAGGTGGTCCGGATTCGGCCAGTTGAAGGCGGTGCCCTGCACCAGCAGCATCTTCTCTTCCAGCAACAGCTCCAGCACCATCTGCTGATCGTCCTCGAAGGGATACATCTCGGGGTCGAGCCGCGGGAACATGTAGAGCGCGCCCTTGGGCTTCACGCAGCTGACGCCGGGAATCTCGTTGAGCTTCTTCCAGGCCGCGTCACGCTGGGCCAGCAGGCGTCCGCCCGGCAGTACCAGATCATTGATCGACTGATAGCCGCCGAGCGCCGTCTGGATGGCGTGCTGCGCCGGCACATTGGCGCACAGGCGCATGCTGGCCAGCATGTCGAGGCCGGAGATGAAGTCGGCCGCCGGGCGCTTGTCGCCGGAGAGAATCATCCAGCCGGAGCGGAAGCCCGCGCAGCGGTAGCTCTTGGACAGGCCGTTCATGGTCACGACCAGCAGGTCATCGGCCAGCGCGCCGGTGGAGACGTGCTCGGTACCGTCGTAGAGGATCTTGTCGTAGATCTCGTCAGAGAACACCACCAGACCGAATTCGCGCGCGACCTGCAGGATGTCCTTCACCACCGCGGGCGGATAGACCGCGCCGGTCGGGTTGTTCGGATTGATCAGCACGATGCCCTTTGTGTGGCTGGTCACCTTGGCGCGGATGTCCTCGATGGAGGGCGCCCAGTCCTGCGCTTCGTCACACAGATAGTGCACGGCGCGACCACCGGCCAGGTTGGCGGCAGCAGTCCATAGCGGGTAATCCGGCGCCGGTACCAAAAGCTCGTCGCCATCATCGAGCAATGCCTGCATGGCCAGCACGATCAATTCCGAGACGCCGTTGCCGATGTAGATGTCCTCGATCCCGACACCCTGGATATCCTTGCGCTGGCACTCCTGCATGATCGCCTTGCGCGCAGAGTAAAGCCCCTTGGAATCACAATAGCCCTGCGCTGTCGGCAGGTTGCGCATCACGTCCTGCAGAATCTCTTCCGGTGCCTCGAAGCCGAAGGGCGCCGGGTTGCCGATATTGAGCTTGAGAATGCGATGGCCCTCGTCCTCGAGACGCTTGGCGTGTTCGAGAACCGGCCCGCGAATGTCATAGCAGACGTTGTCCAGCTTGTGTGACTTGCGAATTTCGCGGGGCTTTCTTTGCTCGGTATCCATGATGCTTTCCGTAGATCTCCGTCACGTAAGGTGTAGGGGCGAGCGTCCAGCATATCGCGCCGCTGGCCTGCCGCGCCACGGCCAAGGGCCAATAGCGTGGTTAAATTTGTGGTTTGAGATGTTCAGGCAGAAAAAAATCCCGCCAGAGGTTTTCTGGCGGGATTTTCAACTGGCATTCAAGCGCCTCCCGCGGACGGGAGTCAGGCGAGAGTCGCGTTAGCGCCTTGTTCTGGTAGCGTTATTCGCTCTCTTGCTCACGCGTTTCGGCTCCATCTTCCGTCTCGCCACTGGCTTCCGGGACCGGCTCGGCAGGAATGTCGGCGGGTGTTTCCAGTGTCAGGCGCCCAAGCTTGCCGTCGCGCAGTTCATGCAGCAGTACCTCGGCACCGCGGTGCAGGTCGATGATGCCACCGGCACGCAGGCCGCCGCGCTTGCTGGCGATCTCTTCCAGAATCGCGACCCCATTGAAGCCGGACAGCGACATCAGATCGACCTTGCGCGGGCCATCACTCTCGACTCGCTCGGCGTCAGGGTTGGCGCTGTAGGCCGGCAGTGACTTCAGCTTGTAGCGTGCGGTCAGCTCCGTGGGGTAGCGCTTGGCCAGCTCCGCCGCGACGATCACCGCCACATCGGTGTAATCGATGGCGGTGTCACGGATCGCGCCACTGCCGGCCAGGCGATAGGCGCTGGCCTGGTCTTCGATCTTCGGCCACATCACCCCGGGGGTATCGATCAGGGCAATGCCACCGTCGATGCGAATCTTCTGCTGGCGCTTGGTGACGGCGGGCTCGTTGCCGGTCTTGGCGATCTTGCGACCCGCCAGGCCATTGATCAGCGTCGACTTGCCGACGTTGGGGATGCCCATCACCATCACGCGCGCATCACGATCGACGCGGATATGACCGGCCATCTCGCGGCACAGGCGCGGAATCTGCTTGAGGTCACGCGCCTCAAGCGTGGTGATCGCCAGTGCACGGGTGTTGGGCAGGGCATCGAAATACTCGACCCATTCGCGCGTGCGTGCCGGGTCCGCCAGATCGGCGCGAGACAGCAGCTTGAGTACCGGCTTGTGGCGGGTCAGTTCGGACAGCACCGGATTGGTGCTGGAGTAGGGGAGGCGGGCATCGAGGACTTCGATGACCACGTCGATCTCGGGCAGCGCGTCCTTTATCTGACGGCGTGCCTTGTGCATATGTCCCGGATACCAGCCCAGCATGTCGCTTCTCTCCTGCCGTCAGGGGTATGACGGTTGTTCTGTCACCTCTGTCCTGCCTCCTTCTTCCCGCATGCCAGGGAAGGCGCTCATCCATCAGGGATGGCGCTACATGGCATGCGGGAGAGGAGGGGACGCGTATGGCGACGCATTCTATCAGAGGCGGCCTGGCCATGGAGGCGCGCTATCCGGTCATCACTGCCCAGCGCTCTATCGACTCTCCATGTCCCGGGCGTCAGGCGCGTATCGGCTTGAAGCGCAGCGCGACGGAGTTGATGCAGTAGCGCTGACCGGTGTCAGTCGGGCCATCCGGGAAGACGTGCCCCAGGTGGGACTCGCAACGGCGACAGCGCACTTCCACGCGACGCATGCCATGGCTGGTATCGAAGTGCTCCTCGACGGCGGCATCGGCATAGGGGCGGTCGAAGCTCGGCCAGCCACAGCCGGAGTCGAACTTGGTGTCGTTGTCGAACAGCTTGGCGTCACAGGCGATGCAGTGATAGGTACCCGGCGTCGGGCTGACTTCGTGATCGCCAGTGAAGGGGCGCTCGGTCCCTGCCTCGCGCGTCACCCGGTATTGCTCCGGCGTCAGGCGCTTGCGCCACTCCTCTTCACTGCGAATCAGCTTGTCCTGAGTCTGCGGGTCTTGTTCGCTCATGATCTCTTCTCTCTATCTATGCGTTTCTCGAATGGCGCTCGTGTGAACCTGCAAGCAAGTTCTCCTGCGCGGCAATTCGAAAAGAGTGACTGCCGGTCTTCACGCGAAACCCGGTACATACCCCAAGAATGCGGGCGTCAGGGCGTGACCACAAGCATGTGGTGGATGCACTTGGCCAACGCCGGAAAAATCCTGTTGAAGCAGGGGGTTGACGAAGGGGGAGGGTCTTTGTAATATACGCGCCACCTCGACGAGGCAAGAACGTTACGTCCCATTCGTCTAGTGGTCCAGGACACCGCCCTTTCACGGCGGTAACAGGGGTTCGAACCCCCTATGGGACGCCA
>NZ_CFDJES010000179.1:0-2795 GCF_983723665.1 Cobetia sp.
GAAGGCTCCTTGATCGTAGTTTGAGAAAACGCCGCATGTCGCTGAAAGACAAAGCCCCGCCAATCGGCGGGTCTTTGTCTTTCAGGCATTGAGCATCTCTCAGTCAGCATCCAGCCAGCAGGGCGTCACCAGCCCCAGAACATCAGATACCAGATGCCCAGCGCGGGCAGGCAGGCCAGCGCGACACTCGCGGTACCGATCAGTCGTGCAGCGTTGCCGGCAAGCAGGCCGCCGTTGCGTTGCTCACCGTTGTGCTGCTCACCGGTGATGCGCCAGGCCAGCCGCAGCCCCCACAGGCAGGCCAGTGCCAGCAGGGTGGCGCGCAGATCATTGGCCCAGGTGAGATTGATGCCATCACCGCGCAGCAGCGTCATGGTGGTGGCGGAGAGGCCGAGAAACACGCCCAGCCCGCCCAGCGGAATCAGGCTCAGCGAGAGGTGCCACAGGCGTGACAGCGTCGCCTTGCCACCCATCAGCCAGTTGCCCAGCAGCAGCGGCAGGCTGGTGAGCGCGCCCAGCAGGCCGCCACCGACCACGATCCACAGCGTGATCAGGCTGCCATCGAGCAGGTTGAAGACATCGTTGTGCTCGGGGTAGTTGGTCAGAATCCAGGTCGGCAGGGTGGTGGTCAGCGGCCACATCAGGTCGTGATCGACCAGCCAGAAGGCCAGCTGCTGCTTGAGTGCGACGAACCACGGGCTGGCGCTCCAGCTGAAGGCGCCGATGGCGATGCCGAGCAGGCCGAACACCAGCACCGAGTAGTGGGTGAAGCGCACCGGCTGCGGCGGCTCGACCAGCTCCACGCCCGGCGCACGCCACTCCAGCTGCATCGCGTCCTTGTAGCCGCTGCAGCGTCCGCAGACATGACAGTCACCGGCGCTGTCGAGCTGCTTGAGCGGAATCAGCGGCGCGCAGTCAGGGGCGTGCATGCGCACGGCGTTGCCCTGACGGGCAGCCTGATTGTGGGCGTTCCAGCGGGCCTGATCGGTACGGAAGTGGGTCGGTGACAGGCGCGCCAGCAGATTGAAGACGCCATTCACCGGACACAGCTGACGGCACCAGACGCGCGTGCCCTTGCCGTAGATCAGCCCGACGATGATCGCGGCCACCGTCGAGCCCCCCAGTACCACCAGTGCGCCCAGCGGGTACTGATAGACGCTGGCCAGCTGGCCATACAGCGTGGTGCCGAGGAAGGCCACGAAGGGCCAGCCGCCCCAGCGCATCCAGCCGGGAATCGGGCGACCCAGGCCGATGCGACTGGCGGCTTCGGTCAGGGTGCCTTCGGGGCAGAAGACACCGCACCACACGCGCCCCATCAGCACCATGCTGATCAGTACGAAGGGCCACCACAGCCCCCAGAACACGAACTCGGCGAACACCGTCAGGTTGGTGAGGATATGCGCCTGGTAATCCGGCAGCGGCAACATGGCCGGCACCACCAGCAGAAAGGCATAGACGCCGACCACCAGCCATTGCACCAGCTGGATCAGACCACGCCGCTGCTGCATCGCCTGTCCGAAGCGCGCGATGCGCGTGGCCTGACGGCCAGGCGAGGTGCCGCCATCACTGGCGATGAGGTTGCTTATGTCACCGTGGGGGCTGGAGCCGCAATTGGCCATGACTATCGTTTCTCCTGACTGGCAGATCGCGTGAACAAGACTCAGCTGCGCGCGCGGGCAGTGAGCTGACGGCGCTGGTCCACGCGCTCCCTCTTGCGCTGACGCTTCATGAGGCTTGTGACGATGACCCAGTAGCCGAGATAGCCGACCACCATCGTCGTGGCAGGCCAGGCGCGATAGCCGGCGAAGGTCGCCAGCAGTCCGCCGAGGCCGCTGCCATCATCGAGCAGCCAGCTGGAATCCCACAGCGGGTCGAGGCCCTCCGGCAGATAGCCGAGGCCGATCAGCTGCTCGAGGCCCGACATCAGCAGCGACGCCGCCAGCAGCAACAGCAGGATTTCGGTCACGCGGAAGAACAGCTTCCACGAGAACAGGCGTGAACCGAGCTGCAGCGCCATGAAGGTCGCCACCGCGAGGGCGAAGCCGAGGCCCGCAGCGAGCGCGAAGCTGGCGATGCCGCCGGACTGCAGGCTGGCGGCGCCCATGCCGTAGAGGAAGACGACGGTTTCCGCGCCTTCACGCGCCACGGCGATGGCAACCAGCGTCGCCACGCCCCAGTAGCTGCCGGAGGAGACGGCGCTGGCCAGGCCGCTCTCGAGTTCGGCCTTGAGCGTGCGGCCCTTGGTGCGCATCCACAGCACCATCTGGGTGATCAACAGGCAGGCGGTCAGCACCAGTACGGCCTGGAAGACCTCCTGCGCGGTGCCGGTCAGCCAGGTGTTGGCGCCCATCAGCGCCGCCCCCATCAGGCCGGCCAGCACCAGACCGGCGACGACCCCGCCCCACAGGTAGCGCAGGCCCGCGCGGGTGCCCGACTGCACCAGCCAGGCGTGCATGATGCCGATGACGAGAATGGCTTCGACGCTTTCACGCCAGACGATAAACAGGATCTGATCAAACATGCGGACTCTCTTCTACTGACGTTCGGTGCGCGCCATCGATGACGAAAAAGGCGTCATTGGCACAGGGTGGCCGAGCTTATTCGGCGACGACCTTGCCACGCGCGTCCGGCAGGTGGAAATCATCGAAGAAGTCATAGCTGCCCGCGCGCAGCGGATGGATGACGACGAACGACTTCACGCCCGGTGCCAGCACCTTCTCCTTGCGCAGGGAGTTGCTCTCGAATTCGGCCGGCGTATTGCCCGCGTTGTGCAGCTGGATGACGAATTTCTCGCC
>NZ_CFDJES010000179.1:2895-4543 GCF_983723665.1 Cobetia sp.
AGAGGGCAAGAGGGAGGGCAAGAAAGAGGTCAGGCGCATGGGACACTCCGGACGATGAGGGAAAGCGCACACTGACACCAGCGCAAGGCGCTGGTGGTAGAGCGACCAATGGCCGCGAGTGCAGGTCAGCACAGGCGGCCATCGAAGGAGCAAGCGGCAATGGCCGCCTCACGGGATGCAGGCATTCAGGGGCATGCAGCAAGGGCAGAGCGGCGCTCAGTAGCCGCCTTTCTTGCCGACGCCGGCATAGACGAAGTCGTAGTCGGTGGTGATGGTCTGCGGCCACTCGGCGACGCCGGTTTCCTTGTCGATATGACGCGGCATGTCCGGATGCTGGATCTCGAAGGTCAGGTGGTACTTGCCCGGGCCATCCAGCTTGACGTTCTTGCCGTAGTGGGTGCCGTCATTGGCGATCATCGGCACCAGCTCGCCTTCGATCGGCGCCTCGCCACCCTGCCTGGTCAGGGTGTAGTGAATGCCGAGATAGGGAATCCAGTCGCCCGGCGCGAAGCCGTTGTCGTTTTCCATCAGCGCGTGGATATCGGCTTCCAGGTGAATATCGGCCTGATTGGCCGGCAGCTTGCCGGCCGGGGCCATCACCACCGGCTGCAGGTAGACCGCAGCGATTTCCATGCCGCCTTCCTTGACCGGCGTGCCGATCGGGTATTCCAGTGCCGAGGCCTGACCCGCCACGAATGTTGCCGCCAGGCTCAGGGCGAGCAGGTAAGGCTTGAGCGCGCGGGGCAGAGCAGTGGTGAGGGAGTGACGCTGTGGCATCGGGGGGGGACTCGCAATGATGGGAAGTGGAGCTTCATTATCCCGATAAGCCTAAATATAACCATTCTCATCCCTGCGCCGCTTGCGTTGCCCATCTTGCAACGGGGCGTTGTATGAGCATGAGCTTCTTCTCAAGTAACAGGCGTGAGTGGCAGGCCTGGCGGCAGCGCCGAGAAGATCGCGGTTTTCTGGCAACGGCCTCACGATTGCCACACGGGTGCCTCGCGAGTTTCTCGCACCATCTGGTCTGCTCATCTGGTCTGGCGCGCTGCCATGCGGCATGCTGCGCGACATGACGACTCCTCCTTCAGATTCTCCTTCTCGCATTGATCTGCCCGCCCTCGAGGCGTGGTGCCGAACGCTGCATCAACATCTGCTCGCGCGGCGTCAGCGTGCCTGCCTGTGGATCAGCGGCGATGACCCCTCTGGCGCCGCGCAGGCGATCTGCGAGCGGTGGCCAGCGCCTGAGCCTGTTCCGCTGTGGCTGGGCACGGGTGAAGCCTTTTCGACAGCGGGCGCGACGCCCGTGCGTGCGCTGGCGATGGCCAAGGCCGCCACCCAGCTGGGCGGTGAGCAGTCACTGGTCATCTTCGATGCGGCGCAGCCGGCGACGGGCTTCGACCCCGATGCCTTCGGCGCCGTGGCCGGCACCCTGAAGGCGGGGGGCCTGCTGGTACTGATGACGCCTGCCGCCTGGGCCGCGGCAGACCCTGCGCCAGTGCCGGATGGCGATCACGCGCGTCTGGCTCACTGGCCCTTCGAGCGGCAGCAGCTGACGGCACGCTATCTGGCGCGGCTGGCGCGGCGCCTCTCATCGCATGCCAGTGTGCTGCACTGGCCACAGGGCGGACACTTGCCTGCGCCATCGCTG